>JASJCY010000299.1 GCA_030065825.1 Nostocaceae cyanobacterium
ATTTGACAGCAATTCCAATTTACTAATTAAAAAGAACAAATTCTTGACGTTGCTAAATTTCTCTGTGTCTATGTAGTTTGAAGTAGTTTGAATCTGAAAAGGGAACATACCAAATGTTTAATTTGACAGCAATTCCAATTTACTAATTAAAAAGAACAAATTCTTGACGTTGCTAAATTTCTCTGTGTCTATGTAGTTTGAAGTAGTTTGAATCTGAAAAGGGAACATACCAAATGTTTAATTTGACAGGAATTCCAATTTACTAATTAAAAAGAACAAATTCTTGACGTTGCTAAATTTCTCTGTGTCTATGTAGTTTGAAGTAGTTTGAATCTGAAAAGGGAACATACCAAATGTTTAATTTGACAGGAATTCCAACTTGATAATTAAAAAGAACAGATTTTTGACGTTGCTAAATTTCTCTTTTTGTGTCGGTGTAGTTTGAATCTGAAAAGGGAACATCCCAAATGTTTGATTTGATAGCCATTCCAGTCTAAGATAAACTGCACTACCCGTGTCTTATCAGCAAAATACCTCTTCCTTTTTCCTTCTTACCTATTCCCTATTCCCTATTCCCTATTCCCTATGAAAATAACTATTCCAGAACTTTCCCTAATCGTCCTCATTGGTGCTTCCGGTTCCGGTAAATCTACCTTTGCCAGTAAACACTTTCAACCCTTGGAAATATTATCCTCAGACTTTTGTCGAGGCTTGGTTTCCAACGATGAAAATAACCAATCTGCTTCCGGTGATGCCTTTGAAGTCCTACATTTCATTATCGCCAAACGCCTAGCAGCAGGTAAACTGACAGTAGTTGACGCTACTAACATCCAAGCAGAAGACCGCAAACACCTATTAAATTTAGCACGGGAATATCATTGCCTTCCAGTGGCAATTGTTCTCAACCTACCAGAGAAATTATGCCACGAACGTAACCAACAACGCCCTAATCGCCAATTTGGTCCCCATGTAGTGCGTCGTCATACTCAAAGTTTAAGACGTTCTTTACGGGGTTTAGAAAGAGAAGGCTTTCGTTACGTCTATATCCTCAATTCCCTAGCAGAAATTGAAGCCGTAGAAATTCAACGTCAACCCCTGTGGAATAACCGCAAATACGAACATGGTCCCTTTGATATTATTGGCGATCTCCATGGCTGCTGTGATGAATTAGAAACTTTATTACGCAAATTAGGCTATCAACAGCGCAAACAGGAAATTTCTCCCCATCCCGACTTGTGGAACTTCCCCACCTACTACCACCCCCAGGGACGTAAAGCAGTGTTTCTTGGTGATTTAGTAGACAGGGGACCCCGGATTCTCGATACCCTCAAACTAGTACACAATATGGTTGCAGCAGGTACAGCCATCTGTGTTCCTGGTAACCACGAAAATAAGTTACTGCGGAAATTACGGGGAAAAAACGTAAAAGTCAAGCACGGTTTGGAGCAAACTATAGCAGAGATGGAAGCCTTACCAGAAGAGGTGCGGGAACCGTTTACTAAAGAACTGAAAGAATTTCTAGATTCCCTAGTTAGTCATTATGTCCTGGATGAGGGACGGTTGGTGGTTGCACATGCAGGGATGAAACAGGAGTACCAAGGACGGGGTTCGGGGAAAGTCAGGGAATTTGCCTTATATGGAGAAACTACAGGGGAAATTGACGAATTTGGCTTACCTGTCCGCTACGATTGGGCATCAGAGTACCGGGGTGAAGCGATGGTTGTCTATGGACACACTCCTGTACCCTCAGCGGAATGGTTAAATAATACCATTGATATTGACACTGGTTGCGTCTTTGGGGGTAAATTAACAGCTCTACGCTATCCAGAAAGGGAAATAGTCAGCACTGCAGCTAATCGTGTCTATTGCGAACCTGCGAAGCCAATTGGAGGAGTTGAGAATTCTGACTTAACTGCACAGCAGCAATTAGACGATGTGTTGCATATTGAAGATGTCCTGGGTAAACGTATCATCAATACTCGACTCCAGAAAAATATTACCATCCGGGAAGAGAATGCGATCGCTGCTTTGGAGGTGATGAGTCGTTTTGCTGCAAATCCTAAATGGTTGATATATTTACCACCCACCATGTCTCCGGTGCAAACTTCCCAAGAGGGAGAATATTTAGAACATCCCCAACAAGCCTTTGCTTATTATCAAAATGCGGGAATTACAGAAATTGTTTGCGAAGAAAAACACATGGGTTCTCGCGCAGTGGTAATTGTCTGTCGGGATGAAGAAACTGCTAGAAAACGTTTTGGTGTGGTGGATGAGGGGATTGGAATTTGCTATACTCGCACCGGGAGACGCTTTTTTAATGATGTCAAATTAGAATCAGCCCTTTTGCAACGGGTAAATACAGCCCTAACTGCAAGCAACTTTTGGTCAGAATTAAATACAGATTGGGTATGCTTAGATTGTGAACTGATGCCATGGTCAGCAAAAGCCCAGGCTTTATTGCGACAACAGTATGCACCCGTGGGAGTTGCGTCTGGTGTAGCACTTAGCAATGCAGTAAAATTACTAGAACAAGCAAATCAACGTGGTGTTGAGGTTAGCACTCAACTTAATTCTTTCCAAGAACGGGTAAAAATGGCAAAACAGTACGTGAATGCTTATCAACGTTACTGTTGGTCAGTTAGCGATATATCTGATTTGAAGTTAGCACCCTTCCATATTCTAGCAACCGAGGGAGCGGTACATACAGATAAAGACCATCGCTGGCATATGCAACAAGTAGCAAAAATTGCATTGTGTGACCCAGACATATTACTTGCTACCAACCACAAAATTATAGATTTGACCGACTCCAACAGCCAAGCTAAGGGTATACACTGGTGGGAAGAACTCACCGATGCAGGGGGTGAGGGAATGGTAGTTAAACCTAGGGACTTTATTGTCACAGGTAATCGGGGAATTTTGCAACCTGCGGTGAAATGTCGGGGAGGTGAATATCTACGAATTATCTATGGTCCAGAATACACCAACCCGAAGAATTTAAAACGTCTGCGTCAACGGGGGTTATCCCTGAAACGTTCCTTAGCTATGCGGGAGTTTGCATTGGGTGTGGAAGCTTTAGAACGTTTTGTGGCTAATTCTTCCCTGCGTCGGGTGCATGAGTGCGTATTTGGAATTTTAGCCTTGGAGAGTGAACCAGTCGATCCAAGGTTGTAACGTCCTGATTTTACCTGGTTGTATTCCCTGGTTGTATTCCTGGAATATTCAAGCGGATGCGGTAAATACTGTTTCCTGCTGTAATATAAAGCGTTTTGTAATCCTTATTGCCCCAAGCTAAATTTGTTACCGACTGTGGAACAGTAATCTTATCCAAAACTTGACCTGTGGGTGAGAAAATCCATACTCCTCCAGAACCGCTACAGTAAACATTGCCTTTGACATCCACCTTCATCCCATCAGGTACACCTTTATCTGTAGGTCCAGGTAACTCTGCGAACACCTTGCTGTTAGTCAATGTGCCATCTGCGTTGACATCAAAAACACGGATATGTAATTTTTCGGAATCACTTACGTATAATTTCTTCTCGTCTGGGGAAAAAGCAATTCCATTGGGACGCACCATCTCTTTGTTCAACAAACTCAACGTCCCATCTGGTTTCCAGCGATAAATACCATAAAAGCCCAGTTCTTCCTGTTCCTTTTTGATACCATAGGGTGGGTCAGTAAAATAAATGCTACCATCTGACTTAACTACAACATCGTTGGGACTATTGAGACGTTTTCCCTGATAGCGTTCAGCTAAGACAGTGATTTTACCATTTTTCTCTGTACGTGTCAGTTTGCGGTTATGTTGAGCAGTAATTAACCGTTCTTCCCTATCTAAGGTGTTACCGTTGGGATTTCCCGCAGGACGACGAAAGACAGAAAGTTTACCATTAGTTGTCCATTTATAGATTGTATCACCAGGAATATCACTAAAGAGTAAAAAGCCCGTTGGATGCCAGACAGGTCCTTCTGCGAATTTTAAACCATCGGATAGCTTTTCTACCTTGGCATTACTGTCCATAATGGCTGATACCCCATCAGAGGTATTTGCACAGCTTTGTTGTAGTGTCAACAAGCTGATTAATAAACTGTACGCAGTTATTCCTAAAATATTTTTTTTCACTCTTACCTGCCCACCTGAAACCAAAATTGCATTTGTCAATATTAATGCTACGCTGATTTGATGAAATTATGACCGAAGGTCTTCGACCTTCAAGGAAGAAGGAAGAAGTGCTAAAATATAGCTAGTTAGTTCAAACATCGCGTCAGGTTATGGACGAACTAGTAACAATGAGTATTTTCGTTTTCTTCAAATAGCTTTAGGCAGCTTCAGAGAACTTGATACACAACGCTCTAATTGCACGCATGAGTTGGTTTAGAAGCGTGAACCTCAACTATTTTCGCTCAGCAATGAATGAAGTTGATGAAATGCAAAGAATAATAGTTTCTAGGTTGAATAAATTGAACAAATCTTCTAACAACTCAATTGGATACAGGTTAAGCGTCCCCTACAACGGGTAAAGTTTGGTAGGAGTGCAAGGTTCAACACAAACATAAAACCGCTCAAACCCTCTTGTGCTCAAACCCTCTTCCTTCCCTTTGACTTTAACTAATATCAACAATTGCAATAAGTAAGTCGGTGCTAAGTAAGTCGGTGGTAATATTTCAAGCTATGCTAAGAAGTTTAAATGTAGGGTGTGTTAGGTCATATCTTGCATCATTCTCAACAAGACCAAAAAAACCGGGTTTATAAACGAAAAATTAAGGTTTTTAAGCTGAGAGATTTGCACTCTTACCCGGTTTTTAGCCCAGGTGCAAGATGTGTGTTAGCTGATATCAACAATTGCAATAATTTTATTAGACCTACAATCCGTATATACACAAATTATAAATCATCCAGTTTTACCCTGGGGAAACTCTGCAAAAATTGCAAAATTGGCTATGAAGACTTTGAAGCATTTTGTGGCTTATTCTTCCCTGCGTCGGGTGCATGAGTGCGTATTTGGGACTTTAACCTTGGAGAGTGAACCAGTCGATCCAAGGTTGTCAAATCAGATGTCCAATTGAAACTTTACTATAGCGCTATAGTTTTTGGGAATGGAACCGTTCTTCTATCGCTACATTTTTTTGGGGATAGATACCCTTTCATTTTCTAGGAGTACTTTCAAAGTAAAGCTATTTTTTATTTTTCCAACTACCAACTCAAGGTTTTGTGAAACTTTAATAAACCCGTGACAACAGCGTTACTTTTTCTTGTATACTCCTTTTGGATTTTGGAAAGATGTAGCGGATTAAATCACGTATTTGTGGATTAATTATGGTACTACCAAAATAGTTGATTTTCAAAAAACGATTTTAATAAAATATGGAAAATCTGCCTTTATTTATTAATCATTATCAAAGTAAACTACAAATTAATAATATTTTTTTTGATATATATTTTGTATTTATATTCACTTTATTAGTTTTGATAACCCTGAGAAAATCTCTCAATGACCGACCACTTTCTTTGCTACAAACAAATCAAATACGAGGATTGGGAATAACCCTAATTATTCTTAATCATATATGTTACTATACTGAACCACCTCCCTTTCTCTATGGAATTTGGTCAGAAGCAGGGATGATTGGAGTAGCTATATTTCTGATTCTTTCTGGCTATGGATTGTGTATCTCTCTAGAGACTAAAGGGATTCAAAATTTTTTTACGAATCGAATATCAAAAATACTAATACCATTAGTTTTAGCATTATCATTCTTGCAATTTCTTTATCTCACTTTAACTCCAGATAGAGGAAGTATACTGCTGGCTTTGTCCCAAATTTTGTTTTCAATGTATAGTTTGGATGCAAAAACCTGGTTTATAATTTTTATTTTATTTTGGTACTGCCTACTTTATCTAACTTATAAATTTCAGCTATCAAATAAACACAAACTCATATTCTTATTTGGTATTTCTTGCGTCATCATCTCTCTTCCTCAAGCCCACCATCTAGCTAAAGGTAATGCTTTTAGTTTTCCTTTTGGGTGCTGGATTGGTCTAAATTCATCTTTTATCAAAGCAAAAATAAATCAAATCTTACACAATAAAATAATTATCATAATTCCTTTGTTGGTAGGAATTTTCTTCGGTTCTGGATTTCTGATTTGGCATGTAGGAAAATTTCAATGGAATTCTGCTTATTCAATAATATTATTGGTTGTGCTGATATCTACAGCCATTTCTGCTTTTTATTTTTGCTATCTATATTTTTTCAAAAAAGTCGTATTTCCTGTGTCTTCAGAAGTAATCTGTTCAGCTTTAGTAATTGCTATTATTTACCTCAATTATACAAGTCAAGTTTTTGAACAAAACATTCTTGGAAAATATAATATTTATTGGGGATTTATCCGCAGTCTTGCTAATATATTATTTACTTCTAATTTCATAATATTAGTTTCATTAACAACTAAATTTAAAGTTTATTCTTTATTTCTGAGCTTTTTAGGAAATATTTCTTTTGAACTTTTCCTCATTCATAATACATTATTGGTTCATTTTGACTTCTTGTTATTCCGATTACCTATAGTTATAGGTTTTATTCTTTATTTCTTGATGGTTTGTTTAATGAGTGTTGTTTTAAAGAAACTAAGTACCATAATTATCAAGCGTTGTTTCTAGACTTTATCTATTTTTTCTAGATTATGATGCTTTGTGTATATTGCTAAATTGTGGGATAAAATGTCCCTCATAATATATATATTATACAGAGGTAAAGACAACACCCTTAACTTGACGAAAAGGTTATGAAATTAGCATTTGAGCAGTCATCGACACATTCTTAACACTAATAAAATAGCTTCTCTAATTGTCTCAGGTTCATCAATCCAGACAAAATGACTACTATTTTTAGTTGATATTTCTCTAGCATTTGTTGATAGTCTCAGCAACTCAATATGCATTTTCTCTCTCAGTCTATCTGCAGGTTTAATTGAGTGTTTAAAAAAAGAATTTGCTTTAATGCTAACTAACGGAATATCCCCTAAATTATCTACTTCAGGACTTACGCAACTGGCACATTTACCCTAAAACTGTCACATAGTAGTGATTTATCTATAATGCCTATAAATCAAGGAACATAGAGTTTTATTTCAAATTGAAGTATGTGTGCCAGTTACCAGAATTTTGTGA
>JASJCY010000004.1 GCA_030065825.1 Nostocaceae cyanobacterium
CTATAGCAGTTTTCACTTGGATAGAATACAGATAAACCTCACCCCTTTCCCCTCTCCGCAAGTTCGGAGAGGGGAGTCGGTCGGACGGGGTGAGGTTCCCTCGTGTATTGGACTCAACTGAAAACCGCTATATAAAACTAGCCATCAAAACTAATGGGACAAAACACTAGTCTATAGAAATAAAGCTATTGCTGAATTGGAGTATGAAATTACAACAATGTACAACAATGGGATATTTTTAAACTCTTGCTTTGTGCATCTCTGGGTGAGATAAATTCATACCTATATTCAGCAACGCCAAAATCCTAAAATCCCACAATGACAACAACTAACCGCATTCAACCTCTACTACCAATTCTTTCACCCATAATTGCCATAGTATCTGCCCTGATTATAGGTGCAATTCTGATTATACTAGCAGGAGCGAATCCCATCACCGCATATACAGCACTTTTTCAAGAATCCCTTTTTAGCTACTTTGGTTTTGGAAATACCCTCACCAAAATGACACCCCTATTATTTACCAGTTTAGGAGTATTGGTAGCGTTACGGGCAGGACAATTTAATATCGGTGGGGAAGGACAAATTTATCTTGGTGCTTTGGGCAGCACTTTGGTAGGCTTATATATGCAAGGTTTACCTGCATTGATTCACATCCCTTTAGCGTTGTTAGCAGGATTTCTCTTCGGTGCGGTATGGGGTTGGATTCCTGGTTATTTAAAAGCTGTACGGGGAGTAAATGAAGTAATTACCACCCTGCTGCTAAATTATATTGCGATGAATTTGATTAGCTATCTCGTCCAAAATCCCCTAAAAGCACCAAATGCACCAAGTCCCTATTCACCCTTGATTGCAAAATCTGCCCAATTAGCCATCTTACCCGGAAGTTTAGCACATGGGGGTATTTTACTGGGATTAATATTTGCAGGGATTCTATGGCTATTGTTGCAACGCACCCCTTTAGGTTATCAGATTAGTGCGGTGGGATTTAACCCCATTGCTTCCCATTATGCTGGTATTTCTGTGCAACGTACCATTATGCTGGTAATGGCTTTAGCGGGGGGTTTAGCAGGTTTAGCAGGTAGTTGTGAAGTGATGGGATTGAAATATCGCTTATTTGAGGAAGTTTCTCCCGGTTATGGTTTTGATGCGATCGCCATTGCTTTCCTCAGTCGTGGTAGTGTATTGGGTGTAGTGCTGACTTCCCTGTTTTTTGCAGCGTTGCGCAGTGGTGCAAATGTCATGCAACGCAGTGCGGGAGTTCCAGTAACAGTGGTATTTGCAATTCAGGGGTTGACTGTGTTGTTTATTGCTGTTGGTTTAGCTTGGGAATCTCGAATCACATCAAGTCCGGCTAATTAGTCGCAAACAAAATATGTTCGTAGTTGCGCTTCAATCGACTTCCCCTTGCAATTAAACATAACCCAACCACAAAACTAATTTTTAGCATTCTGACGAACATAATATAAAACGCAAAACAATTACCCATTACCCATTACCAACCCCCACAAACCACAAATATGATAACTATTCCCACAGAATTAAATTTTTTCTCCGATTACCTCGCAGCAAGTCTACGTTTAGCTGTCCCCCTTGCTTTTACAGCTTTGGGAGGGATGTATTCCGAACGGGGAGGAGTATTAAATATTGCCTTAGAAGGAATGTTGTTGACTGGTGCTTTTACAAGTGCTGTTGGGAGTTTTTACACTGGTAATCCTTGGGTGGGGGTTGTTGCTGCTATAATTGCTGGAGGTATGGTAGGATTCCTGCACGGTTTTCTGTGTGTGAGTTTGCGGGTTAACCAGTTGGTGTCTGGATTAGCCATTAATTTGCTTGCAGGTGGTTTAACATCATTTTTAGCCCGATTAGTGTTTAATGGTGGTAGTGCCCAAAAATTAGCGGGAATTGCAACCATAAGGATTCCTGGACTTGCTAATATACCCGTTATTGGCGAACTGTTATTTCAACAAGATATTCTCGTATATTTACTCTTATTTCTTATAGCTTTCAGTACATATTTCCTCTTTCATACCAACCCTGGTTTAACTTTACGGGCTGTGGGAGAATATCCCCAAGCTGCTGATACTGCCGGGATTTCTGTATCAAGGGTGCGTTATTTAGCTGTGGTAGTAAGTGGTTGTCTAGCTAGCTTGGGAGGTGCTTACCTCACCTTAGTCCAAGTACAATATTTTGCTGAAGGCATGAGTGCAGGGAAAGGATTTATTGCCATCGCAGCCTTAATTTTTGGCAAATGGCATCCTATAGGTAGTAGTTTAGCAAGTTTGCTGTTTGGTGCTACAGAAGCCTTACAGTTGCGAATTCAGGCTTTGGGGGTAAACATACCATATCAATTTCTAATTATGCTCCCCTATGCGATCGCTTTACTCGCACTAGTTGGTTTAGCAGGGAAATCTGCACCCCCCGCAGCTTTGGGTATTCCCTACAATCGGGAACAAAAATAAAACCCAATCGCTGATTACAGATCATAGCTACACGTAGTTCCCGTCCCTTTCTTTTCAAATTTAACTAGCGATGGCGGCAGCCACTCCCTGGGGGAGTATCGCCAACACAAGTCCAAGGTTTTTGAAACTATAGATGTTATAACCTTGCACTTGTTTTTGGGAAGGGGGCTTGAAACCCTTATCTGTCATGCGTTCCAATTTTATTCAGCAAGCCCTAACTAGACTGTCGCTAGTCCCCACCAGACCCTCTCCACAAGCATTTTGTTCCACGCTGCGTAGCGCCTTGACCCCTCCGTTACGGATCACTTGTGCGGCTGCTACATCTCTATGTGGAATGGCACGCGCGGTTTCGCTCTTTCCTCTTGCACGAACTCAAGAACTCGTTTCCAGGCTGAGCCTGGAAACGCATTTTAGGGAGGCTGTGCCTCCCATCAATTCTGGAGGCACAGCCTCCCTAAAATCCATTACAAGGTAAAACCTTGTAAAGAGGGAACAAGGGATGTCATCTTTAAGATGACTTCGTCTGTGAATTGTGGAAATGGGTTTGAGTTGTTCTAATTTCATCTTGATAGATGAAAAGTCATTAAACCATGATATCAAAATGTCATCAAATTATAACAAAAAACATGGCAGGGTAAACCTATCGATACTCCAATTATAGCAGAAAAATGTGGCTTGTAAACCCTGAAATCTCCTTGATGAAAAAATGATAATGATTCTTATTCCTAAGATTTTCAGCACAAAAAACACTTTTTGGAAAATTTGATAAAAATTAACAATATCAAGGAAATTAAAACTAATGAACTACTCTAATTACCCCTTCTTAAAAGCTTGCCATTATTTTTATCAACAAGAAGGGAACAGGCAAAAGGCAACAGGCAACAGGGAGAAACCACCTGTTTCCTGTTACTGATTCTAGTAGTACGTATAACTCCGTCAAAACTCATTTTTGCACACACCACCACCGTTAAAAAACGCAGTTAGTAATCCTAAAAAATTACCCTAACCGCACTGATACACTTCCCCCGTGTGCGGGTAAACCTTCCGCTTCCGCAAGGGTAATCGCTGCTTTACCTATACTCTGCAAAGCCTGTTGGTCGCATTGCAAATATGTAATCCGCTTCATAAAATCATACACACTCAAACCGGAAGCAAAACGTGCCGAACGTGACGTAGGTAACACATGGTTGGGACCACCTACATAATCTCCGATAGCTTCTGGTGTGTAGCGTCCTAAAAACATACTCCCAGCACACTTAATCTCCTGTGCTAAATATTGCGGTTCATCTACGCATAATTCCAGATGCTCTGGCGCTAGTTGATTTATCAGGGGAATACTATCTGCTAAATTATCAACCACAATTACCCCACCATGTTTTTCCCAGCTAGCGCTTGCTACTGCTTTGGTAGGTAGGTTATCCAGAATTACATCGATTGCAGATATTACTTCCTGAGCAAAACTTTGGGAATCTGTAATTAAAATAGATTGGGCACTGGGGTCATGTTCTGCTTGTGACAACAAATCCCAAGCTATCCACTCAGGTTTATTCTGACTATCAGCCACCACCAAAATTTCTGATGGTCCAGCAATGCTATCAATTCCTACTCTACCAAATACCTGGCGTTTCGCCTCCGCAACATAAGCATTACCAGGTCCGACAATTTTATCAACAGGGACAATAGTTTGGGTTCCATAAGCCAAAGCTGCAACAGCCTGCGCTCCCCCAATACTGTATATTTCTGTTACCCCGGCAATTTGTGCCGCTGCCAAAACTGCGGGATTAATTTCCCCATGGGGCATGGGTACAGTCATCACAATCCTTTCTACACCAGCGATTTTGGCTGGTAGGGCATTCATTAACACAGAACTAGGATAACTTGCCCTCCCTCCGGGTACATAGATACCGACGGTAGATAAAGCTACCCAATTTAATCCTAGTTTAACCCCCACCTCATCACTATAGTCAATATTAGCCGGTAGTTGTTTGCGGTGGAAATCAGCAATCCTTTGCGCTGCTACTTTTAAGGCTGTTTTCACACTATCAGGACATTTTGCTGCTCCCTCAGCCAGAAAAGTATGACTTACACGAAAAGAATCTGGACTGTAGTGATCAAAGCGGCTAGTGTATTCCTTGATGGCTGCATCCCCCCGTGCTTTGACATCAGCGATAATTTCTCTGACTGTTCCACTAACATCAACCGTTGCTTCCCGACGTTCGTTGACAAACGCTGAAAATTGGCTAGAAAAATCTTGGTCAGTGGTTTTAAGTAGCTGCATGGACAGTTTTTTGTGAAGTAGTGCCTTTTTATATCATATCTGGAAAGCGATCGCTCTAGAATAGAGAGTGAGAGTAAAACTCAAAACTTTGAATGGCGTTGCTGAATCAGGGTATGAATCTTAAATACAAACCTCACCACGCCACTTGCTACAACGCGCTTAACCATAGCAAAGGGGTGGCTTTAGCCCGGTTGAGGTGTATTTTGTAAATTCATACTCTCATTCAGCAAAACCCAAAATTTTCAACTGTGGTAGATCAGGTAAACAGCCTTGTAACCTGAAATTTTTTGCGTAAAATAGCGAAAGTATTGTTTATACAAAGGTTTTTCTTGAATGGAAGTACGTATTATGAATGATATGGGAAGTTTCATCCCAATCTGGTTTGGAAAATTTATATCAACAGTTGGCTCTAGTATCACTGGCTTTGCATTAGGTATATGGATATATCAACATACCGAATCAGTCACAGATTTAGCTCTGACGACTTTGTCAACGACTTTACCAAGTGTCATACTTTCTCCAGTATTGGGTACCCTTGTGGATCGCTTCGATAAGCGCTGGGTTCTGTTTATGAGCGACCTAGGTTCAGGTTTATGTACAGGAGCACTGGGAATACTATTCGTGACTGGTAACCTGGAAATTTGGCATATTTACTTGATTAGAAGCGTCAATTCCATCTGCGTTGGTTGTCAGGTACCAGCTTACACCACAGCCATAACATTATTGGTTCCCAAAGAGCAACTGACTAGAGCCAATGGTCTAGTTCAGCTTGGTTCCTCCATAGCTCAACTAATATCTCCCTTACTCGGGGGTATATTAATAGCAACAATTGAAATTCGGGGGATTATTCTCACCGACTTAGCTACTTTTGTTTTTTCCTTGATCATACTCTTTTTTATTCAGTTCCCTGAATATCAAACTACAACCAGTAAAAGTATTTTAAAAGAAACTTCCATATTCTCTGAAATTGCTTTTGCTTGGAATTACATTCAGACAAAACCAGGAATTTTAGGGTTAATAATGTTATTTGGTATGATCAACTTTCTGTTCGCTTTTGTGGGAGTGCTGACTGTACCTTTGGTAATGTCTTTTACTTCAGCTACTGTAATGGGCTTGTTGATGTCTATTGGCGGTAGTGGTACGCTCTTGGGTAGTTTAGCTCTAACTATTTGGGGAGAATCCGTGAGCAACATCAACTATTTATTTCTCTCTATGTTGCTGAGTGGATTGTGCATTCTAGTTGTAGGCTTACAAGCGAAAGTATGGCTGATTGCTATTGCTGGTTTTTTCTTCTTTTTTGCTACACCAATTATTAGTAGCTCTATTCAAGTTATGCTGCAAAAAAAAGTTCAAATTGATGTACAAGGAAGAGTTTTCGCTTTTTCGGGAACTATTTGTGGTGTATTGATATCATTGGCTTATATTATTTCTGGTCCCCTTGCTGACTATGTCTTTGAACCTTTAATGGCTGCGGGTGGTTTATTGTCGGAAAGCGTGGGACAAATCATTGGTGTTGGTCAAGGACGCGGCATTGGTTTAATGTTCTTAGTCATGGGTGGGGTAACTATGCTCTTTACAACTCTTGCTTACCAATATCCTCCCCTCAGATTAGTAGAAAACGAACCAGATATCTAGACTTTACATTACATTAAATCACCTCTAGGGCGTGTTTTCAAACCTCACATTAACCTCAACTGTAGGTTGGGTTGAGGGACGAAACCCAACATTCTTCGTTCGATTTGTTGGGTTTCACTCCGTTCTACCCAACCTACAAGATACTTTGAAAACACGCCCTAGTACAGTGCGGCGTAAATAAAGCAACCATTTATGGAAGGTTAAAGCTAGAGGTCACAGTACTTTTGACTTACTCTTCGAGAAGCCGCTTACGCGTCTATGACTTTTGACTTCCAAGGCAGCGGTACTAGGCTCTGCCTAAAGGTGCATATAAAGCAGGCTGTTACCTCCAGACTTAACGGAAAGAAACAACCCGTCCTCAAATTCAGTTTATCCCAATTGCACTGGATGTATTTTTTCAGACTAAGTCAGTTAATAATAATCCATAATATCCTTTAGCGACGCCAAAATTGCAGAATGGAAGTGACCAGTTCGTAACTCATTTGTCCAGTGGGAGCTAAACCGTAAAGGCGATATTCAAAGGGTCGTTGTAGTACACCATGCCATAAGAAATCTCGTAGTAAGGCAAACCAAATACTCGGACGACCCATACGAACCATAATTTTAAATTGATCCATAGGAGTCTGAGCTATACCATACCAGCATGTTAAGCTGATAGAACTTTCTGAAGACTTAAGATAGTGCCACCATCCTTTGGGAATAAATAGCACATCTCCAGGTTCCAGGAAACCATCAAAGAAAGTGACATTTTTTACCCTTGGTTGGGCTTTGATGTCTGGGTTTTCACAGGGAACTTGGCTTTTAGTGTGATTGTCAGCGAATGGATAGAGATTAGGAGAATCTTCTGGAGAAACCAAAACAGCCTTCTTGGTTCCATGTATTTGCACTAAAAGGTTGTCAGACCAATCATAGTGTAGTCCTGAGCGTGTGGATGAACCTACCCACAGACCAGTAAGGTGTAAATTCCATGCTCCTAATTCCTCAAAGTTGTAATCATTATGAAGCTCTTCAAAAGTGTTCATATTTACCTGATCGAAGTAGCAACTGTTCCCAGATTCCATCAACTCCACAAACTCGCCAATGGTCATTTCCTGGCGGTGATTTTTATCTTTGTATACATATGGAACTTCTGCGTCAGGCAAATTAACTTTGGGAGTAATTTGCACATCTTTGTATTTCGCTGCCAAATATTGTGGTGTCCAAGATTGAACAGCTTGCCAAGATGCAGCAGCACCTTTTAAAATCACAGGCTGGGTTGGTATAGCATATTCGCGCTGAAACAATTCCCGATCAAAATTCTCCAAAATAGGCAGGGGAATGCGCTTAGGCTGTCCATTATTAGTTGGTCGATTTCCTTGTGCAAATTGATTATCGGCAGCAATGGTTTTAATCATAATAATTATGAAAAATGATGATTAGAAAACAAAATTATCTACAGATGTAGATATTATCTCTAAATTATTCAGTGAATATTTTTACGAATCTCAAAACACAAAACAGAGTGCAGATTGAACATTTAGAGACCATTTATAAAGTAAATATTAAGTCTATGGGTGTAGGGAGAAACCGGGTTTCTATAGGTGGAGTATCGAATCCGCATCGTACTTAGTCTCAAAGAAACCCGGTTTCTTGGGTCTTAAGGTTTACTTTATAAATAACCTCTTAATAAATTCTAGTTTCTTGAGCAACTTTCACTGCCACATTTCGCCACCAAAATTCATCAGCAATATTTTGCTTGTGTGAACCCTCCACCACTAGCAGACCTAACATTTCTGCCTGTGACATGTCACCGCTCATATGCACCTTCTCTTGCATCACAGCCTCTAGAGGATTCTGTTTACCGTTGACTATGTCCATAAGAGTTTGGGAGTCAAGAGTGATGGTGCAGTTAGCCTCACCATCTCCAAGGCTAATCCAGTTGCTGGGCTTAGTCAAGTCGATTATCCAGATTCCACCGTCATGGCCAGTTACCACTATTTTGCCAATGATTTTACTATCTGGCAGATTGTCTTTCCATTCTTTGATTTGCTCAGGAAGGTAGCTGGTAAAAATCTCCCCGACACTGGAAATAGTTTTACCTTGTGCTAGCGTTGTATCCATTGTACGGTATGGGGATGGTGCAGTATCCCAATCATCTCCCACCACTGGATAGTCCAGTTCTTCCAGAAGCATGTTCATCTGTTTGAGGAGAGGTTCAGGAATATGCGAACGGCTAATCTTTGATCCCTTACCGATAGAATTTTGGTGAACCTGGGTTGAGTAAATCAACTTTGGATCTCCTAAACCTGGATCGTGATCTACCGAGAATACCTTGTCTAATAAGGAGTTATCCCAATCAACACCCAAAAACTTAAACATAGGTTCCAAGGTTTCCGTTGGGTTAATCACATAAGATTCATACTTGATTCGGAAACATTGCCCACTATTGTCCCGCTCATACATCAAAAGCGTTTTGGTTTTGTCAATCCAATATTTGACCATTGTACTGACAATATCTTCAGAGTTCTTTTCAGCAGGAGAAGCCATTTCAATCAAGGAGTGTACCGTATCCATGGCATGACGATACAAGCAAATATATTTAGCATCTGGAAATACTGCTTTGATTATTTCAAGATCATCCAAATTTTGCGGTGATTTTTCACACCATATGCGCTTGTTTTTAGCCGCAACATATTCGTTCAACACTCCTGACATAATCTGCCTGACTTTGGCAAGCACCATACGGTTTTTTGCTGCTGGATCAGTAATAGAAGAAGCTGCTCCCACTGTTGATGCCACAAAGTCGTACAAATTTTTAGATAATTTCCCTGTCTTCAGTTCACCTGGACTAGCAATGTCTGGATGGGTGTCCAGGATATAGCGTAGCAATGATGATCCAGAGCGAGCGCAGGACAAGATAAAACTGGCAGATGAGGGAGTATTTTTTTGGTTGTTATCCATCACCATCTCTTGATAAATTAATCTTTATAAATTAATAACTTTTTCAAGTTACCATTGCTACAGCTAATGCTGCAATTGCAATATTTAAAGATTGCTTAGGGTACTAAAAATCTGCCGTTTTTCATCATTAAATTCTCTGCGACCGTGCATAAATCTGGAATTATCAATCATTGCTAAATCGCCAGATTCCCATGATATTTTACCCATCAATTTGTCTGTGACTTTCTTGATTTCGTCAATCACTGCATCGGGAACAAGTGAACCATCTGCAAAAGCTGCTTTTCCTGCTCCTGCATACTGTGGTAAAAGACTATTGGCAAAGGCATCATAATTACCATATTTGGTTTTCACCACAGCAGAGCAAGCATATTCCATTCTAATAGATTCATCTTGATTAATCTGGTATGTTACACCTTCAAGATTGTCTAGCATCAGCTTAATATCTGCTATGGTAGCATCCGGGGAAATAAATCTCTTGAATATCTCAGAGGGGATACTCTCATAAACGAAATTTAGTTTTTTAGCAAGAAATAACTGTTTTGTTT
The DNA here is from genome assembly GCA_030065825.1 of Nostocaceae cyanobacterium. Lineage (GTDB taxonomy): Bacteria > Cyanobacteriota > Cyanobacteriia > Cyanobacteriales > Nostocaceae > JASJCY01. Next base: position 9,861 of record JASJCY010000004.1, read on the forward strand.
CTTCACTCAGTTCTTTCCACACCTGTAGACCATCGCAAAATATGGTTTCACCATCCTGTGCAGCTGGTACAGCACAGCAAAACCAAATAACATCGGGACGAAATGGAGAATATGCGTGTTCGCTATGGACTACCAAATCCCCCATTCCTGGATCTACAAAATGGATAAATTGATCCTCATCAACTCTGGGTCTGACATAATCTTCCACCAAGTTAGAACTTAACAATTCGGCAAACTTCTTCATTTGGTTATGAGTGACACCAAAGCCTTTAAAAAGAAGAATTCCTGATGTTCTGAACAGATCCATAATCTCTGCCACAGGAAGATGAAAAATATCTGGATAATCCTCACTACGATTAATTATCTTTCCAGTACTAGTTCCTAGGGACTCAATTTTAGTTTTTAATGACTCAATTTTAACCATTTTTATTACCTACCTAACCTTTGGATCAAAACTTATCTTTTTAAGAGCAAGTATGAATTTTGTTTTACCCATTTAGGACATAAAGGGTACAGAGAGGACTAAGGGCAAAAAACCTCCCTGTAGTTTGCTTCATCTTACCTTAGGGGAAGGGAGAAACAAACTACCTAGAGTGAGGAAAACAGATAGATGCAGCCTTAAGTAAGGCTGAGGGATTCTCAAACGCTATTGTCGATAGATTACAGACAAAATCACAGATTAATTTGAAACAGCCAAATTAGAAGTTTCTCGCTGACATGCTAAGAGTATATCACCCCAGAATTGCTCCCAAGCCCTTTGCAACAACCACTTTTGGGTATTAAAGGCTTGATTTTGTTCCGGAGTAAAGGTTTCACGGGCACGCTCAACGATATTAGCTGCGATAGCAGTATGGTCAATTTCAACTTCTGCGTGCAAGGTGAAAAATTCTAAATCTTCTTCTGACAGACCTATATCCCGCAGAATTCCCAGCAATGGTGCATAGGTATCGATTCCAGAACCTTCCACAAATTGATAGGTAGCTAAAGCACAAGGCAATGAGCCTCCAAATCCCCTGTCCAGTTCGCAAGCATACCAACGGACACCCTCAACTACCTGATCGGCAGCAAGGGGCAATTTGCTCATATCCACTCCTACCGCTTTGGCAAAACGCTCGAAAATGACCGAGTGTACAGTGTCTGATTTCCCTTGTCCTAATTCCTGATGCAGCATATCTGCCAGGAAAACCAATGAGTCTCGGTCATGTGCAGGAATAACTGAAAACAGACGTGCAAAAGATACTGCCTGGTTGATTGAAAAATAATGATAATTTTCACTAAAAACCCGTAGTGCAGGATATGGATCATCCTGTTGTTTGATCCACTCCAACCATCGTACCTCGTTCTGTGTTGTTCTACTTGGAGTTGGGGTTAAAGAGGATAATTGCAACTGTGAGACCATAATTTGAATTTTGTAAGGATTTTCTCAATACCTCTAATAATATATAAAGAAATTGGCAAGGATATATTATTTTTTATATATATATTTTTTATATAAAAAATCAAATTTCACTACTTTCTACAAAATACCCAATTATTGATGATGATAATTGTTTTGGAACGGGTGCTGTAGTTAGAGTTTTCTTGACCTATTTATTATTGGTAAATTCCATATCCGAAATCATAACCTAAAACCCTTTGAAATTGAAAGTAAACCTCCTCCAAGTCTAAGGTTTAAATTGTTAAAAAGTGAATAGGATACAGGGAACAAAGTAGACGGGTACTCTAACCTGTCATAAACTACAGGTCATAGCATAGGATTTGGAAATAAAACCCGGTCAAGAAAAAAACATGGGTTTCAAAATAGACCTGGCTTAGTTATAAAGTGAATAATTTATATTCCATATTGAACGACGGCTAAAAAGCCAACTCTTCCACTCTTTTTTGTTGCAATATCCTTTTGATAAATCAATATTTGCTAAATTAAATTTAGCGATTTATTAGTCAACCAAGACTTATAAACCAGATTTATATACCAAAATAAATTTGTCTTTCTACAAATCTTATCCTTTTTACAGCAAGCTATTGAGCTTCTTTTTCAGGTAGTAGAAAAGTTTTATACTCCTGTCAAAAATTTTTCAATCCCCCAACCTTATACAATATAAAAAAAACTTATTAATCGAGAAAAAATTTGCTGGTGTTACTCAAATTTACAATTATTTAATAATCTCAATTATTAATATTAAACACAATGATTTCCAAACAACCTTTAATAGGATGTTTGGAAGTCTAATTTATGAAATTCATGACGATGTCTATTGATTGACTGTACTAATTCCAATTAGAAACTGAAATACTTTGTGGCTGTTCCCAAGTATAATCTAAGTGCTGCCCAAAGTTTTCCACTACGTATACCTAGTCCTAATCTAGCAGCAATAGATTCTATAGGTGTTTCAGGGTAGTGAGTGGGGGTGAAAAATTTTTTATCAGGACTGACTTGTTTCTTGAGAATGGCGAGAGTTTCCCCCTGCAAAATTCTTGAGAGTGTGCCAAATCAGACCAGGTATTTGTGCTACTAATCGCCTTCCAGGTGGTGTAAAATACTCTTTAAAATGTGTTTTCCACCAGAAATTAACAGAAATATTTAGCTGATCTAGAGAGTACACTTGATGCCACCAAAAAGCTGGAATAAAAAGCATTTCACCTGGTTCTAGCAGACACTCCATATATTTTGCTTTTTGAAATTTAGGAAATTTATCAATGTCAAGTTGGTCAATATTTAATTGACTCATATGGGGTATTTTTGAATGTGCGGGATAAGGATATAGTAAAGAAGTTTGTTTTGGTGCAAATAATAAAACCCGTTTGCGACCACGCACCTGAGATAACAAATTTTCTGACATATCGTGATGTAATGGTGAGACATTACCACCAGTACCCATCCAGAGATTTGTAATCATAAATAATTTCTTATCAATGTAATCTGGAATCTCTATATCTGGAACCAGTTCGGGAAAGGTGATTGTAATAGGACTTTGCTGGAGATAATAGTATTCTTCTGTGGTTTTTTCTTGAACAATCCAATTTGTGAAGTCGGTAAACTTCATTTTTTTACTAACTATGGTAAATCCAGCTTCTGGATCGACGTTGAATATTTTGTTTTTGGAGACGTGAATATTAATTTCTTTATCACCAACAACATTATTTAAATAATCAACTGACCATAAAGATAATGCTTTCCAATCAGTCATTTTTCCAGTAATAATCACTGGTTTTCTCGAAGAAAGGATTTTTTGTTTAAATTCCTCTGGTGTAGGTTTATGAATACGTTCAATTTGATTGACTGCTGTTCCCTCAAATTTATTTTCTGTAGTGATATTCATATTTTTTTCTCGTTATTTAGTGGTGGATTTTTTTTATGGTTTTATAACAGCAGTTTGCAACAAAAATACCTCTTTCTAACCTTAGTTTCTTGTTCCTTTCTCGTTACAAGGTTCTCTCGTTTTCTCGTTACAAGGTTCTACCTTGTAATGCATTTTCGGGAGGCTCTGCCTCCTGTGAAGTATGGAGGCAGAGCCTCCGGTGTATGGGTTTCCAGGCAGCAGCCCAGAAACGAGTTAATCAGTGTTCATTTTCTCGTTACAACGTTCTACCTTGTAATGTATTTTCGGGTGGGCTGCTGCCTCCGGATTTGACACGAGGCAGAGCCTCGTATATATGGGTTTCCAGGCTGAGCCTGGAAACCAGTTAAACGAGTTAATCGGTGTTCATTAAGACGTTTTTTATGGCTTGGGCAAGATGATTTACATGAGGTGATTTCAAAATACTTTGATGGTCACCAATTAGGGGGTAAACATTGATTTCTCCATTAGCTAATTTTTGCCAACCTACTGTGGAATCGTCAGGAAATTGTTCTGATAGTCCTTGGGTTTTAAAGATGGATAGGGGAGATTTAATTGGTTGGGGTTGATAAGTAACAACAGCCTGGGAATTGGCTTTGTAAACGTTCATAAAACCAGTTAGGAAATTTTTGCCAGCATCAGGTGGAATTAGTTCATGCTTATGTAAAATTTCTAGTACATAATCTAATTGTGCTGCTGATTCTAGAGTTGAAAGTTCCTCTAGGGAAACATTTATGGTTTCGTTTACATGCAGTCCAATTTGTTCAACTAAGAAGTTTAAAAGAGCGGTATCATCGTCCAGGGATGATTCTAATTCAGCAGTTGGTAAGGGAGGATGGGTATCGAGAATCAGCAGATTTTCAACCACTTCTCCAGCAGCTTCTAATTGAGAAGCCATTTCAAAAGCCACTAGTCCCCCGAAGGAGTGACCACCAAGGGAATAGGGACCTGAGGGTATGATTTCTCGAATCACTTCTAGATAAGTGGAAGCCATGGTTTTAATGGAGTCTAGGGGTTGTTGTTTGCCATCTAAACCACGAGCTTGTAGAGCATATAATGGTTGTTGTTGACCTAAAGTTTCAGCGAGAACGGAGTAGGATAATCCATAACCCCCATGTTGGTGGATGAGAAATAGAGGTCGTCTATCTCCTTTGGTTTGTAGAGGGATGAGAAGTTGAGAGTCATTTGTTTCGTACTCTCTTTCTAGCATGGCAGCAATTTTCTCGATGCTTCCTTCCCGGAAGAAGACTACCAGGGGAAGACTGTATCCTAAATGCTTTTCGATGTCTGCTAGTAAGCGAATTGCTAGGAGAGAATGACCCCCTAAATCAAAGAAGTTTTCGGTGACACCAATGGGACTAATTTGCAGTGTTTCTTCCCATAATTGTGCTAATTTCTGTTCTAAGGGTGTCCGGGGTAAAATTTGTTTGCTGGAACGGACTCTGGTATTGGATGATGCACCTGCTAAGGCTTTACGATCAACTTTGCCATTAGGCATCAAGGGTATGGTGTCTAATATGACAAAGTTGCTGGGTATCATGTAGTCGGGGAGTTTTTCTTGCAGGAAGCGGCGTAGGGCGTTGGTAGACAGGACTTGTTCTTCGTAGGTGGTGACATAAGCTACTAAAGATTTATCCTCTGGTTTGTCTTCGTTAACTACAACTACACCTGACCTTACGGAAGAATGTTGACAGAGAATGGTTTCAATTTCACCTAGCTCGATGCGGAAACCACGTATTTTGACTTGGTTATCAATCCGTCCCAGAAAATCAATGTTTCCATCTGGAAGATAAGTAGCTAAGTCACCAGTTTTATACAAACGGCTACCCGGTTGATTACTGAAAGGATTGGGAATGAATCTCTCTGCTGTTAAATCTGGACGGTTGAGATAACCCCTGGTGAGTCCCACTCCATGAATATATAGTTCACCAGGAATTCCCACGGGTAGTGGTTGCAAGGCTTGATCTAAGATATAAAATTGGGTATTGGCAATGGGACGTCCAATGGAGATTTTTAATGGTTCCTGGTAAGGATATAAGGTGTATAGACTACTCCAAACTGTTCCTTCTGTGGGTCCATACTCGTTGAATAAAGATGTTTCTGGGAGTTGTTGAGAGTGATGCTTAATTAACTCTGGGGAACAAGCTTCAGCTACCACAACTACTGTTTTCAGAGAAGCTAATTGTTCTGGTTTGGCTTGCTCTAAAATTAATCCATAGAGAGAGGGAAGGCTGATTAAATGGGAGATGTGGTTTTGGGCTATGAGTTGAATCAGTTTTGGTAGTTCCCATTGGGAGTTTTCCTCTGGTAGATGCAGAGTTCCTCCTTGACAAAGTGTCCAAAATATGCCAGGGATGGAAGCATCAAATGCTAAGGATGAGAGTAATAGGAAATTAGTTACGGGTTCACTATAGCAAGCAAAACGAGCCATCAGGGAGTGAACTAGGTTTTTATGGCTGATTTGTACTCCCTTGGGTTTACCTGTGGAACCAGAGGTGTAAATTAGATAGGCTAAGTTGTCAGGAATGATGTCGCTGGTGGGATTTTCTTCGCTTTCTTGGGCAATAATTTCCCAAAATGTATCTAAGCAGATGATATTAGCATCAGTTTCTGGTAAGTCATTCAGCAAAAACTGTTGGGTTACCAATACTGATACTTGAGCATCTGACAACATAAATGCTAAACGATCCTGGGGATAGGTAGGATCTAGGGGTAAGTATGCTGCACCAGCTTTGAGAATTCCCAGCACCCCAACTAACATTTCCAAGGAACGTTCAACGCAGATTGCTACCAGGGTATCTGGTTTAACTCCCAAATTTTGCAGATAATGTGCTAATTGATTGGCTTGGGTGTTGAGTTCTCGGTAGGTTAATTCTTCACCTGCAAATACTACTGCGACTGCGTCCGGTGTCTGTTCTACTTGTGCTGCAAACATTTGATGGATATGCAAATCTTGGGGATAATCCATCTGGGTATTGTTCCATTCCCCTAGTTGATGTCGTTCCCTGGGAGTGAGTAGGGGTAATTCTGTTAAAGGTTGCTGCGGGTTAGTTACAATTTCCTCTAGCAGGGTTTGGAAATGTTCTGCGATGCGGGTAATGGTGGCTGGTTTCCATAAATCAGTCTTATATTCCCATTTACCTTCTAACCCTGTTTCTGTCTCAGTCATGGACAGGGTTAAGTCAAATTTCGCGGTAACACTTTCTAATTCTAGGGGACTTAAAGTTAAACCAGGTAATTCTAACTTGCCTAGGGGTGCATTCTGCAACACAAACATCACTTGGAACAAGGGGTTGTGGCTGAGATTTCTCTCTGGTTGCAGTTCTTCTACTAACCTTTCAAAAGGTAAGTCCTGATGAGCATAAGCTTGTAGGGTTTTCTCTTTAATCCGTTCTAGCAAGGTGATAAATGAGGGATTACCACTCAAATCAGTCCTAATTACTAGGGTATTGACAAAAAAGCCAATTAGGTCTTCAGTTTGTTTGCGGTTGCGATTGGCAATGGGAGTTCCCACTAGCAAGTCATGCTGTTGAGAATAACGCATTAACAAGGTTTTAAACACCCCTAGCAATCCCATAAATAAAGTCACACCTTGGGATTCGCACAGTTGTTTAAAAGCTTGGTAGTTTTGAGGATCTACCGTGAAGGATATAGCTTTTCCTTCATAATTAGCGATCGCTGGAGGTCGGAAATCACAAGGTAACTTTAAGGATTGTAACTCTCCACTCAGTTCCTGTCGCCAATAATCCAGTTGTTGTTGCAGTTGGGTTTGCTCAAAGGTGGTGCGTTGCCAATGGGCAAAATCAGCGTATTGTATAGATAGTGGTGCTAAATTGGGTTCTTGTTGTGATTGACAAAAAGCTGTGTAGCAGGAGGACAATTCTTTGACTAGAATTCCAAAAGACCAACCATCGGAAACAATATGATGCATCACTGCTACCAACACATGGACATTTTCTTCTAGACGGTAGAGATAAACCCGAATTAATGTATCATCGTGGAGGTTGAAGGGATGTAGTGATTGTGCCATTGCTGCTGTTTGCAGTTGGGCTTCCCTTTCTTCTGGTTGGTAATCCCTTAAATCAATGATATTTAGGGGAATTTCCCGGAATTCGTGGATAATTTGGATGGGATTTCCGCTATGATCTTGAGCAAAGGTGGTGCGTAAAACTTCGTGACGTTGGGCTATTGTTTGTAAACTTTGCTCTAATGCTGACTGGTTTAACTGTCCGGTTAAGCGGAAACCGACCATAATATTGTAAGCTGGATTTTGTGGTTCCAGTTTATCCAAAAACCAGAGTCTTTGTTGAGCAAAGGAGAGGGGAAGATTTTCTCTTTGGGTAACTTTGGGTATTTCTTGTTTTTGTTCTTCTGGCTGCTGATTCTCTAACCCTAGAGCATCAATTTCCCCTGCTAAACCTGCGATGGTGGGATACTCAAAAACCTTGCGTAACGGGAACGAAATGTTGAATTCCTCCCGAATCCGAGAAACCAATTTGGTCGCGAGTAAAGAATGTCCCCCTAAAGCGAAAAAGTCATCTTCCACTCCGATGGTGTCTATACCAAGTACATCCTGCCATAATTTATATAACCTTTGTTGAGTCTGGGTTGTGGGTGGACTAGCAACCTGGTTATTGTTGGCGATCGCTGCTTCTGGTTCTGATTGCTGGAGGTAACGCAAATCCAGTTTACCACTGGGGGTTAAAGGCAGACTATCCAAAAGCACAAATGTGGAAGGTCGCATATATTCTGGTAGTTGTTCCCCCGCTTGTTGCTTTAACTGGCTAATCAGTAACCTGGCAAAGCGTCCTTGGAGGGGATTCACCGAATATAATTTACTTGATTTCACCCCAACTCCATTTTGGGTAATAGGCATTTGGGGACAACGCCGTTTTCCTGTACCATTGGTTGCAGGATAGAAGCAAGCATCAAAATAATGAGAACCAAAATCTCCTGAGTAGCTGAGAATCACATCGTAATCCATGTTTCTAGCCAGGATTTGTAAGTCTGCGGGGTCAATCCCTAGGGAACTATCCAACTGATCCAGACTCTCCCGCAATTCTCCCACCGTATCAGGTTCACCATTACCTTTATACCATTGCCAAATAGCTCCATCACTCACCAAACGACCATTGGGAATACCACGTAAACCCACCACAGTTCCAGATTTACTCAGCAAATATGACTGCAAATCCCTTAATTGCCAATTTAAGGTTTGCCAATCTTGCCAATCTGGATTTATCCTATCACCATTTTCTCTTCCGTCTTTGGTATGGACAACCACATCATAACGGTATTTGCTTAATTCATTATCTGTTTTTTCCCCTTTGAGGTGAATTTCTACCCTATCCACCATCGGGAAATCTTGCTTCAGATGCACAAACAAAGCGGGATCGATCACCAATTCATTTTCCTTGTCCGCAATCCGTTGTACCTGGAGTGCAAAACCTTGACGATCCATTTGACTAGGAGCTTGGGCAAAGGCGACACTGGTATGAAAAGTACTTAAAAGTGGTAAATGGCGATTATCCCCGATGAAAATACTTCCTCCTGGAGCTAGTTTACCCAAAGCTCCTGCAATTACTGACTGAAAATATTCTAAAGAGGGGAAATATTGAGCAACCGAGTTAATGATAATCGTGTCAAAGTAACCTGAGGGAAGATGAGAAAAATCTATCGCTTCCTGCTGCAACAAACGCACATTCGACAACTGACGACTGTTGCTAATCATCTCTAAACGAGAAATAGCTTCAACAGAAAAATCAGTAGCCCAATAAGATTCTACATCAGCAGCAATATTGAGCAAAATCATCCCCGTACCGCATCCAATTTCTAGAACCCGTTGGGGACGCAAAGCTTGAATATGCGCTAAAGTATTGTCCAGCCATTGACGCATCTCCCCTGAAGGAATTGCCTGACCGTCATAACTGCTATTCCAACCTGCAATATTAAAATCTACCTCTGTTTCCCCTACCTCAGTGCTATAGGTCTCATCAAAAGTAAATTGCCATTCCTCTGTCTGTTCCCTAATCAGGGAACCATACTCAGGTACCTTTGTCAAGTCCTTTTCCGGAATAATATATGCAGCTAATCGAAAATCGTCCTCACTTGACTGTTGAGCGATCGCACGGGCAATATGTACACCAGGACTGTTACCTAAAACTGCTTCTATTTCACCCAATTCCACCCGGAAACCGCGAATCTTCACCTGATGGTCATTACGACCTAAATATTCGATTTCCCCATTAGGTAAATATCTAGCCAAATCCCCTGTTTTATAAATTCGGTCTCCTCCTTGGGGATTAGCAGGGTTCACCACCATCCTCTCGGCAGTCAGCTGGGGTCGATTCAGATAACCACGGGTGACACCTCCTCCACCCACATACATTTCACCCACCACTCCCGTGGGTACTGGTTGTCCATAACCATCCAGAATATAAATACAAAGGTCCGGGATCGGTTGACCTATTAAACTACCCCGTTGCTGCTTCACATCCCGGAAGCGAATCGGACGATAAGTCACATGTACCGTTGTTTCCGTAATTCCATACATGTTGACTAACTGGGGAAAATCCTCAGCATGACGGTCAAACCAAGGTTCTAAACTCCCTAAATCTAAAGCTTCTCCCCCAAAAATCACATAACGCAGATTTAGTTCACTTTCTCGACAAATCACAGACTCTGCTTGGATCAATTGTCGAAAAGCTGATGGAGTTTGGTTTAAAACCGTAACTCGGCGATCGCACAGCAAATTATAAAAATCTTCCGCTGAACGACTCACCAAATAAGGAATCACAATCAAACTTCCACCAAAGAAGAAAGCACCCCACATCTCCCATACAGAGAAATCAAAAGCATAGGAGTGAAACAGAGTCCACACATCCTGATGATTAAAGTGGAACCAATTTTCTGTGGCTAACATCAACCGCACCACATTCCTATGGCTAACCACCACCCCTTTAGGCTTTCCAGTGGAACCAGAAGTATAAATAATGTAAGCAGCATTATCCGGACAAATTCTCACCTCTGGATTACTAGACTTCTGTTTTTCCAGTTCCCCTTGGATCTGATCCAGAAAAACCACCTCTGCTTCGTGTGCTGGAAGTTGTTCCCTAAATTCCTCTTGGGTGAGTATAACCCCAACCTGGCTATCCTCAACCATATAAATCACCCGTTCCGCAGGATAATCAGGATCAAAAGGAACGTAAGTACCTCCCGCTTTTAACACAGCCAGAATCGCTACTACCATATCCAAAGAACGATTCAGCCACAATCCCACCCGTGATTCCGGTTTCACCCCCAAAGCAATCAAATGGTGTGCTAAACGGTTCGCACGTTCATTTAACTCTCCATAGGTCAGAGATTCATCTGCAAAACTTAACGCCGTTTTTTGGGGACGCAAAGCTGCTTGTTGGCTAAAAACTTCATGCAAACAAGACTCCACCGCAAAACTCTGACTGGGAGTTGCAGGCATTAACTGAGTATACTCTTCGGTCAGCAGAATCGGTAAATGGCAGACTGGAGTATCCCCTTGGGTGACTAAATTCTCCAGTAAATTGCAGAAATGACGGCTAAAACGTTCTACCGTTTCCCGACTAAACAAATCAGTATTGTAAGAAAAAACACCCTCTAGACTGTCTTCACTCTCTGTAATAAACAGTTCTAAATCAAAACGAGCAGCTTCCTTATTAGCCAAAGGACTAACAGTTAAACCCCCTGTACTCAACTGAGTTTTAGGCGCATTCAACAAAGTAAACGCAATTTGAAACAGAGGATTGCGGCTAGTATCACGCTCTACATGTAACCTTTCCACCAGAGTCTCAAAAGGCACATCTGCATGGTCAAAACCTTGGAGAACAGTTTCTTTAACTCTCCTCACCAGAGTACGAAAACTTGGCTCCCCAGACAGATCCGTGCGAATCACCAACATATTCACGAAAAAACCGATCAGTTTTTCGCTGTCAATACCCGGACGGTTAGCAATAGAAGTACCGACAGGAATATCATCCTGACCAGAATAACGACCCAGAAACACACTAAAAGCAGCCATCAGAGTCATAAACAGAGTGACATCCTCATGGCTTGTAAATTGGCGAATTTTAGTAGTTAGGGAAGCAGGGATAGAGAAACTAAACAAATCTCCCTGAAACGATTGTAGCTTCGGTCTCGGGAACTCCGTCGGAAATTGCAGCACTGGTAATTGGGCTAATTGATTCTCCCAATAATCCAAGTGCGTCGATATCACTTCATCGTTATATTGCTCTTTTTGCCAAATAGCATAATCAGCATATTGAATCCTTAACTCCTCAAGTCCAGTACTATCTCCTTTGAGGTCTAAATGATAAAGACTAGCTAATTCTTGAATAATGATCCCCAAAGACCAACCATCAGCAATGATATGATGAAAAGTCAGGGCTAAAACATGTTCTGTTGGGGTCAGATGATAAAGCCGCATCTGAGCCAATGGACCCCTCTCCAGATTAAAAGAATATTGTGACTCTACAGGTGCGATCCCAGAAATTCTCTCTTCAATTTCTGCTGATGCAATATCGCTCCAATCCTCTAATTGTAGTTCAGATAAGGGATGAGGGTGAATTTTTTGCCACGGTTCACCGTCAATAGTCATAAATGTAGTGCGGAGGCTTTCGTGACGTTGCTGTAATTGTTGAAAGGCTAATTTTAAAGCTTCTATCTCTAACTTGCCATCTAGACGAAAGACAGCACAGATATTATAGGCTGAAGAAGTAGGTTCTAATTCATACAAAAACCATAAACGTCTTTGTTGGTAAGATGCTGGAGCTTTTGTTACACCACGACGCTCAATCAGAAACTTGTCTTCTTGGCGATCAACTCCTTCTTCTTCAAGAAGTAATTCCAAAAGTTCAAAGTCGTCTACTTCTGAAAAAGTCATAATTAATACTCAGAATGTAATAAATAGATAGGTGGCGAAAAATAAACGTGGTATAAAAAACAGTAAGTACTTACAAAGAGAATTTTGGATTTTGGCTAATTTTTCAGGTCTTATGAGAATATTGCCAGATTTGAGCGATAAATACAACAGGACTTACGATATTGTCACAATTAGTCCTCGTCGGTACCTGTATACCTCCAGGGAACCTCTCCTAGAATCGCTACGGGAAGAGGGGGAAGAGGGGGAAGAGGGGGAAGAGGGGGAAGAGTGGGAAGAGGGAGAAGAGTGGGAAGAGTGGGAAGAGTGGGAAGAGTGGGAGACATTTTTATAGGTAATCTGAGAACACCGAAGGGAGTAATACAAATGACAAATGACTAATGACTAATATCAGCTCCACCATCTACTTCAATGATCCGACCTGTAAAATAATCACATTCAATGATAAAACGCATAGCTAACCAAATTTCATATGGATCAGCCATTCGTCCTAGAGGAATTTTAGAGATTATATCAGCCTGGGTTTGTTCAGAAACCTGACTTAAGATAGATGTTTTTGTCAATCCGGGAGCAATTCCTGCAACTCGAAATCCCAAAGGAGCCAATTCCAAAGCCCAAGTACGGGTTTGGGCATCAAGACCAGCTTTAGAAGCACTATAATTAGATTGACCAGGATTACCCGACCGCGTAATTGAAGAAATATTCACTATCAAACTAGGAGAGATATCCCTTTCTATAACCTCAGCAGCAAATTCTCGAGCCATCAAAAAAGAACCAGTCAGATTCACATCAAGGACTCGTTTCCATTGTGCTGTCGGTAGTTTACGTAACCAACCTTCATCTTCACGCATCACCAGTAAACCATCTTGAAGAATACCAGCATTGTTAACCAAAGTGTTAGCATATCCCATTTTTTCAAAAGCCTGGGACATAAAAGATTTCACCAGCGATTCATTGGCTACATCAACATACATTCCATAGATTTTTCCCGGTAAATTGGCGCTTTCAGCTTCTAATTCATTCAAACCATCAACATTAATATCTCCTCCCACTACTATCCCACCTGTACGTGCAAGTTCAACAGCAATACAACGTCCAATTCCACTCGCAGCACCAGTAACTATTGCTCGAATATTCTCTATTTTCATCCCTTTAACCACAAAATAATAATATATAAAAGCCCCCTAGAGGCAGAGCCTCTTGTCAACCCCCTAGAGACAGAGTCTCTCGGAATCGGTTTCCAGCCTCTTTCCCTCGTCCCTCTTTCCCTCGTCCCTCGTTCCCAGCCTCCCTCGTTCCCAGCCTCCGGGCTGGGAATGCAGTTTGAGAGGCTCAGCCTCTTGTCAACCCCCCAGAGGCAGAGCCTCTGAGGATGAGTTTCCAGCCAGGAGACTGGAAACTAGTACTCCACTAAGTAAACTATGCCGGGTTAATAAGGAAAGAACAAAGTTTTTTCTCCCCCCTCTCCCCCCTCTTCCCCCTCTTCCCCCTCTTCCCCCTCTCTGCCTTTACCCCGCAAAGTTGGTGTGGTGGACTTCCCTCGTTCCCAGCCTCTGGGCTGGGAATGCAGTTTCAGAGGCTCTGCCTTTTGTCAACCCCCTAGAGGCAGAGCCTCTGAGGATGAGTTTCCAGCCTGGAGACTGGAAACTAGTTGGACTGGAGGTCAGTTCTGGAGGTCAGTTAGGGAAGAGTGACAATAATTTCATGATATTTCTTGAGATCGGGACGATGACCAACGCTAATAAAGGTTGTTCCTGTCTCTAATAAAAGGTGATACAAATGTTCTTCATTGTGAACATCCAAAGCGCTTGTTGCTTCGTCTAAAATAGTATACTTCGGTTTCCTAACCAAGATTCGGGCAAAAGCAAGCCTTTGTTGTTCTCCTAAAGAAAGAACATCACTCCAATCTTCCTCTGCTAATAAACCTCCGGATTGTTCTACTAAATGTGACAAATGTACTTGCTGGAGAACTTGATAGAGTTGTTCATCACTAATATCATCTTTAGGGTTAGTATAGAGTAATTGTTCCCGAAGAGTTCCTAAAATCATGTAAGGACGCTGGGGTAAAAATAAGATTTCTTTTAATTCTGGACGAACAACTACCCCTGTTCCCGAATTCCATAAACCAGCTAAAGCGCGTAGCAAAGAACTTTTTCCACATCCACTCTCCCCCATAATTAATAATCCCTGACCCCTTGGTACTTCTAATGAGAGATTTTCATATAAAATCTTTTCAGTCTTAGGAGTCTGGACAGTCAGGTTTTCAACGGCTAAACGATTATCTATAACTACATCAATATTTCTACCATTAGCTACTTTTCCTCTTGGCTGTTTGAGATAATCATAAAATACATGTAAGCGATTTATCGAAGCTGCAAATTTAGTAAATTTGTCAAAGCGATACATAATCAAATTTACAGAAAAAGCAACTTGTCCAAAAGCACCACTTGCTTCTGTAACTTTTCCGACCTCAATTTCTCCTGAGAGAATCTGACCTGCCAAAATTAATGGTGGTATCACCCAAGGAAGATTACCAAACTGATCTTTGAAGACATTAAAATACATCTCTGACCATAGGATCAATTTTTTAAAATTATTAAACAAAATATTGAATATCAGTTTAACTTTGTTATCTTCCTGAGAGATAGCATTATAAAAGGCAATAGATTCGGCATTTTCACGAATACGGACTAAACCAAAGCGAAAATCAGCTTCTTTCCTCAGTTGTTCAGAATGTAATTTAGTTAATTTTCTGCCGTAGCCACTAATAGTTATGGTGTAAGCTAATGTCGAATAAATTATCAAACTAAAAACCAAAGTTGGAGAAATAGACCAGAGAATAACGCTAAAAGCAATGACAACAAAGACAGATTCAATTATATTCACCAAAAACTCAAGAGATTCTTGGCAAAAGCTATCAACGTCTTCAGAAATACGTTGGTCTGGGTTATCAATCTCTTGGTGGGAGTGGCTTAAATCGTAAAAAGCGCGATTACTGAAATATTTGTCAAGTAAATGATGGGTTAACCACCGTCGCCAATAAAGACCTATTGTCTTTCGTAAATAGCCATAGCCAGAATTGAGTAAACCAAAGAAGATTATTCCCGTGATTGCAAATACTACAACTTGGGAGAATCTATCAGCATCCTTAGCTGCAAGAGAAGAAATCAAATTTCCCTGTTGAGTATTTAAGAAAACCTTAATTTG
This sequence comes from Nostocaceae cyanobacterium, assembly GCA_030065825.1. Classification (GTDB taxonomy): domain Bacteria; phylum Cyanobacteriota; class Cyanobacteriia; order Cyanobacteriales; family Nostocaceae; genus JASJCY01. Next base: position 25,314 of record JASJCY010000004.1, read on the forward strand.
GGTGTTGGCGAATAATAAAACTGCCAAAAGCAAAAGTAGACCTATAGCACCTTTTTTTTCATCCCCTAACCAATATAGTTTGGAAATCACCCAAAAGCGCTTAAACACTGTAAATTTGAATCTATCCATCGTTTTTGCGGCACCTCCAGGAGTCTAAACAAATTGAGATTCCCACAAATACCGCCCTCCATGAGTTAAAGGACAAAAATTTTAAATCTGATTTTAGTCTATTTTGGCTTAAACGTTTACTTTTGCTTTATATTTTAGGGCAGGCAGGATGCCCACCCCACTCATATTCATCCGTTGATTGAGCAATGATATTTTTATGTTTTCAGAGAATATAAATAACCCTAAGTTCAGCACTTGATATAGTGTAAATAATCACAAAAAAACATGTATCTATACGATTGTTAATTAATATTATTTATGTACATGATATTTTTGTGATACTCTACTAAAAGCTGATTCATTGACAAAAGTCTTAAAATCTCCATTATGCTAACTTTCTCAATCTTGACTTTTTGTTGATGGCAATAGTAGTGCATCAGTACTATTGAACATTGCTTTGCTCTAACCCCTGTCAGATAAAGATTCCAAACTCAATTATTTAATAGAAAGTCTGAATTAAAGGTTTATCTTGCTATGAGCGATTCTCGGTTTTAAGGGTATTTGCCACCCTCTGAGCTAGCTGCATCATAACCATACCATCTTGCAAGGTTAATAAAAATTATGAAAGTAGAACAAAATAACGACACCATTTATCTGGTGGTAGTCAATCACGAAGAACAATATTCCATTTGGCCTCAATGGAAACAGGATTTACCATTAGGGTGGAAAGCTGTAGGGAAAGAAGGTTCCAAAGAGGAATGTTTAGCATATATTGAGGAAGTGTGGACAGATATGCGTCCCCTGAGCTTGCGTCAGGCGATGGCAAAAGCACAAAATTAAACAAACAGAAGGTATGAATGGACGTTAAGTAATAATCGTCCCCACAGCAACCTTTAACATTGATCTGACTTGTCCTAGTGGTTTGTCCCATTAATTTCGTTCCGGTTTCCATCACACCCACCTGGGACTATAAGTCCCAGTCTAATAGTCAAAGTCATATAAATATGACTATAAAACTAGCCATCAAAACTAATGGGACAGAACACTAGTAGTCCACCACATTAATTCTGAGGGGTAGAGGAATAAACCACAAAGGCATGAAGTACGCAAAGGAAGAGGGAGAGAAGATAAATAGAGATATTTATCCGGCAAAATTAATGTGGTCAAGTACTAGTACTTTGTCCCATTAATTTTTAGGGGTTGTGGCACAGGTATCCTGCCTGTGCAGTGGTCAGGCAAGGATGCCTGACCCACAAGTTATTATTTTTACCATCAAAATTAATGGGACAGACCACTAGTGGTCTATGGGATTAATTCTCAGGGGTTGTGGCACAGGCATCCTGCCTGTGCAGTAGTTAGGTAAGTATGTCTGACCATAGCGTGATTATTTTTACTATCAAAATTAGTGCGATAGACCGCTAGTTGACCATAAACTGACCCTAGACAAAAAATCCTAACGGTTAAAGTCTGATTAGTAAATTTGCACTGTATCAGTTCGATGAGCAAAGTGTATTTCAATCCATGAATAAGATTCCCAAAATCATACATCAGGTTTTTTTCTCAGGAGAAGCAGCGATACCAGAGAACTATCGTCGTTATAGTCAAACAGTTAAAGAGCATCATCCCCATTGGGAACATGTTTTTTGGGATGAAACCAAAGCCAGAAAATTTATGGAGGAGAATTATTCTTGGTTTCTGAGCGTGTTTGACTCTTATCCATATCCAATTCAGCGTTTCGATGCTATACGCTATTTTATTCTTCACTACTATGGTGGATTCTATGTGGATATGGATATTGAATGTCTCAAACCAATTGATGATTTACTCGAAGGCTTTGAACTAGTGCTGTCAAAAGCCTATGATGCCTATAGTAATGCCATCATGGGTAGTGTTCCAGGACATCCAGTTTGGTTAGAAGTTTTTGAGGGATTAAAAAAACGCCAAGATAGGTCTTTATTGCAAAATAATCCCTTGAAGAACTCTATGCCATATTATGTTTCTTACAGCACCGGACCAGTTTTATTAAGTGATTGTGTACTAGGAGGAAAATTTCACAAAAGACCCGAAGTCCGTAGTTGTCCAAGTTACATTTTTGAACCGAATACTGCCGTAGAAATCGATGGAAAATTCTACAAATTACAAGGCAAACAAGAATCCTATACAATACACCATATGACTTCCCATTGGGTTCCTCTGCATCAAAAAATATTCACTATTATTTTCGATTTTCTTGCCAAACCCTACTGGAGTCTGCGCTCCTTACGGACGCTAAAATAAACAACTATCGGCAGGCAAAGTTAGTGATTGCTAAAGGTTTAAGAAGATGGAAGTGAAAGATAATTTTATACTTACCTAATGATATGAATGTAGTTATGGATACGACCTGATGAGTATAATTACGGCTTTTAAAAATTGAAATAATTGCGATGCAATTGCCAAGTTTCAGATAACGATTGTGCGATCGCAACAATCAATCAATATTTATTGACCAGACTGATTTTGATCATAGAAGAAAATTATCCCAATGGCTAAATACAAGGTTCCTAATGGTCCGAAAAGCTATCCTTGCTGGCAAAAGCTACAATGGCTGATCAGACAAGAAGGATATTTACAAGACTGCTTCCACAAGTATGGAGATGTTTTTACTCTCAAAGTGGGTCCAGATTTTTCTCCTTACGTATTTATTTGCAGTCCGCAAATGATGCAGGAATTGTTTGCAGCAGGACCACAACAGGTGGACTCTGGTGTGGAAGCAACTAATAATCCATTTTTATTAGGGGAGCGATCGCTAGTTTCACTGTCTGGAAAACGCCACAGACAACAACGGAAGTTATTAGCACCTTGTTTGCATGGGGAGAGGGTACAAGTTTATAGTCAGTTGATTCGGGAGTTGGCTGAGGAAATGGCTAGCGGTTGGAGTATTGGTCAACCGATTCCCATCTATCAATCTTTGCAATCAATCTTTTTGGATTTAGGAAACAAGATTTTATTGGGATCAAAGGATAGACCTCGTTCTCAAAAATTAAGGCAACTTTTGCTGGAGATTATGAATCCCAAAAGACCTATATTGCGAGCTATGTCATTTTATCTCCCGTTTTTACGATGGGGTCCGTTGAATGTTTGGGCAAATTTGTTAAAGGAAAAGCAGGAGATTGACGATATTCTCTATGCTGAGATTCGCGAACACCGGGAAAATCCTGATCCATCCCAAACTGATATTCTTTCTGTGATGATCGCTAGTCGCTATGATACTGGTGAACCGATGACAGATTTGGAATTGCGGGATGAGGTGATCACCCTGATGGCGCAAAGTCCTGAAGTTGCTGGAACTAGTTTAGCCAGGGCTTTTTATTGGATTCTTTATAAACCCCAGGTGTATGAGAAACTGTTGGAAGAGCTTGACTCTCTTGGGGATGATCCAGATCCCCAGGAGATTATACGATTACCCTATCTCGATGCTGTCTATAAGGAATTCATGCGAATTTACCCGACAGCGGTGTTGACTTTCCCCAGAGTAGTTAAAAAAACTTTACAACTCCAGGATTATCAGTTTGAACCTGGTACAATATTACTTCCTTGTATTCATCTGATCCATCATCGGGAAGATATATATCCTCAAGCCAAGGAGTTTAAACCAGAGCGTTTTCTAGAGCGTGATTTTGCTCCTTATGAGTATTTTCCCTTTGGTGGTGGTCATCGTCGTTGTATTGGCACGATGTTAGCGCAGTTGGAGATGAAACTGGTTTTGGCGACTATCTTATCTGGTTGGGAACTAGCACTAGATAGTAATATGCCCAAGCCATCATATCAGGGGGCTTTATTACCATCAACAAATAATATCCGCATAGTCATGAAGGGAAAACGGACTCGAAGTCAGATTCGCTCAAAAACCCCAGATGTGAATCTTTCTGGCGTTAATTAAGCGAACTGCAAAAATTGAGGTGGGAACAGGGAATGGGAAACGGGGAACACAAGGGAGCATCCCAAATGTTTAAATTTGTAATGCCGGCATCTTGCCCGCTTTATATCAAAGGAGCAAGATGCTCCCGAACAGAGAATGGTGGGATGGGGATACTCTGCGCTCAGCAAGCTACAGGGGACACTGTAAAGACGGTGGGGTATTAGACCCTTCACTGTTCCTTGTTCCCTGTTCCCTGTTCCCTGTTCCCTATTCCCTATTTCCTATTCCCTGTTCCCTGTTCCCTATTCCCTGTTCCCTGTTCTAAATGAGTTGAGATTTTGATCATCTCGCTTTTGCTTTGGTCAATAAAGTTATATATTTTACTGTGAAGGAAATTTGTGAGACACTTGTTACATATTTTCCGACACCAAATAAGGATTATCTAGTAAAAACAATCGGTACGCTGATCTCATTTGCTCAAGCGTCAGGAGATTAGTTAAAATGACTACCCATCAACTACCTAAAGGACCTCAGACTCATCCTTGGTTACAACAATTCCAATGGCTGACTAGAGGTGAAGAATACTTAAAAGAGTGCTATCAACTTTATGGGGATATGTTCACTCTGCGGATTTCCTCAGATTCCACTCCTCATGTATTCGTTAGCAATCCTCAGGCTATTCGAGAGATATTTGCAGCGAATACAAAACAGTTAGATTCTAGTAAGGAGGCTGGTAATCATCCATTTTTACTGGGACAACACTCGCTAGTTGTACAATCAGGAGAGGGTCACATACAACACAGGAAGCTTTTAGCACCGCCATTTCATGGGGAACGGATACAAGTTTTGGGGGAGGTAATTCGCCAAATCACAGAACAAGAAGCTAATAGTTGGACTATCGGTCGATCCTTCTCGCTGCATAAATTCCTGGAAACAATCTCCTTAGAAGTGAGTCTGAGAGCTTTATTGGGAGCGAGGGAAAGTGTTCGGGATCAAAAGCTTAAGGAACTTCTGGCTACATTCCTAAATCCGAATATATCGATATTACAAATTATTTTTTTACATTTCTTGTTTTTGCGGTGGGATCTAGGTCCATGGAGTACTTGGGGAAAGATGCTGCGTCGTAAGCAACAGATTGACGAGATTATTTATGCAGAAATTGCTCGACGTCGTCAGGAGCATGATCCATCCTCAACTGATATTCTCTCATTAATCATGGCAAGTCGCTATGATAATGGGGAGTCCATGACAGATGAACAGTTGCGGGACGAGTTACTGACTGTGATGACCCAGGGACCAGAAATTACCGTAACGGCGTTGGTGAGGGCATTTTATTGGATTTTGCGGAATCCACAGGTACTTCAGAAGTTGTTACAGGAGTTGGATTCTGTTGGTGATAACCCTGATGTTAATACTATAAGTAAATTGCCATATTTAGATGCTGTCTATAAGGAAACTTTAAGACTTTATCCTCCACCACAGTTTGCTTTTCCCCGACAAGTTCAATCAACAGTAAAAATCCATGGTTATCAGTTTGAGGCTGGTACAATTTTATCTCCATGTATCCATCTAACTCATCATCGAGAAGATTTATATCCTCAGCCAGAGAAATTTAAACCAGAGCGTTTTCTAGAGCGAGAATTTGCTTCCTATGAATACTTACCTTTTGGTGGAGGTAATCGCCGTTGTATTGGTGCAGCATTTGCTCAACTTGAAATCAAAATGGTTTTAGCAACAATTTTATCTCGTTGGGATTTAGTATTAGATGGTAGTAAATCTGTGAAAGCAGCAAATAAAAATATTTTTGCGCCACCACCGATAAAAAGTATTGAGATAGTGGTAAAAGGTAAGCGAAATAGGAACTAGTTTTTATTGGGAAATAATTAACAATAATAAATTTAAATTAATAGGATAAAAACATGGCTGGCAAAGAAGTATATCTCAAGGAGAATGTTGTTTTAGAACCTTTATTTAATCAGTGGTATGCATGGTCATATCTGATTTCTCCTGCTACGGCTGCTATGTATATAGCTAGTTCCCATTTAAAGATAATGCAATCCTTTGTTTCAGCACCTCAAGTGCATATTACTACCCTGAAGAATCCGAAAATGCTGGGGGGTCCATTTATTAATTATGGTGCTGGCAAGGTTGATGAAATTAAAGCATTAATGGAGAAAACTAAAGAACAGCAAGCTCATATGTTGGAACTTGCATCAGCGATAAAATCTCTGAATGCTATGTTACTTGATGAAGCAACGGGTTATTCCATTGAAGAACTTTATCAAGATGTTCCGGAGATTTTAAAAGGTTATGTAGAGCTAGTTTATGACTTGAATAATCATCCTTCTTTTAGATTAATTGAAGGTTTGTTGTATAAAAGTCCATATTACAATGAATCATCCCAAAGCTTTGCAATGTCTTTGATAGACAAGGAAGAAAAACGCTCTTTTGCTTTTAGTACTCCCAGGTTGAAGTCTGATGACACATTGCATATTAATATTCCATTTCGGTCTGAAGCTATAGATGATTTATTTAGGATGAAAAGAACTGCAAATTCTTTGGGTGATATTGCAGGGAAACTCGGTATTGGTGATGAAGATGAGCAACTTTTTTCATCGTTCTTTACTGAAGAAAAGCCTGAAGATTATCAGCAATATACGGATGATGATGTGAGGATTCGTTACTTTGGTCATGCTTGTCTTTTAATTGAATCAAAAGACGTTAGTATTCTGTGTGATCCGATAATCAGTTATAAACATGATAGCGAAATTTCTCGTTATACTTATTCTGATTTGCCATCAAAAATTGATTATGTGTTAATTACTCACAACCATCAGGATCATTGTTTGTTTGAGACTTTATTACAATTAAGGCATCAAGTTGAAAATATAGTTATACCAAAGAACAATGGTGGAAGTTTGGCAGATCCATCTTTGAAATTAATGTTAAAAAAATTAGGTTTTAAAAAAGTTATTGAACTTGATGAAATAGAAGATATTCAGATTCCTGGTGGAACTATTACGGGATTACCTTTTTTAGGGGAACATGCGGATTTAAATATTAGAACTAAGATTGCTTATTTGGTGAATATCAAGGGTAATTCTATGGTAATAGCAGCGGATTCTAATAATATTGAAAACAAGATTTATCAACATATTTATAATTATTTTGGTGGGATTGATTTTTTGTTTTTAGGAATGGAATGTGAGGGAGCACCTTTAAGTTGGTTATATGGTTCATTATTAACAAAACAATTACCCAGAAAAATGGATCAGTCAAGGAGATTTGATGGTTCTAATTGTGAAAAAGCAATGAAAATAGTTGAACAATTAAGTCCTAAGCAGGTTTATGTTTATGCAATGGGATTAGAACCTTGGCTAACTTATATTACGTCTATTCATTATGATGAAAAATCGAGTCCGATTGTTGAATCTAACAAATTAATTGCCGAATGTAGTAATCATGGAGTTAAAGCAGAAAGATTATTTGGTCAAAAGGAGATGATTTTAAAATAAGCTTGGGTGAAAAACTAATCATAACCAAGGAAAAAAAATATGCATTTTGGACTAGTAATATTAGCATTTGAAAGTCATCTTATTCCTTTTTTATCCCTTGCTGGGGAGTTGCAACAACGAGGTCATCAAGTTTCATTTTTTGCTGTCAATGATAGTATAGCAGCGGGTAAAGCTGCAGGGGTAAATATTATTGATTGTACTACTCCTTTGGATAAAGAACAGCAGTCTCAGGAAGAATCATATGGGAAGAAACTGGAGATTAAATACGAAAATTATTTATTGGCTGTTGACTCTTGGTTAGCAAATAATCCTCATACTCTTGATTGTTTAATAGTGGATTCTTTTCACCATTTTCTATATTTACTGGGGGAAAAATATCAGATTCCATACCTTTTAATCGACACGACTATTCCAGGGTTATTTAGTTCGGATTTACCACCCTTGAGTCAAACTTGGTCATATTCTGATTCGCTTTTTTCGAGAATACGCAATCATTCCATTAACAGTCTATATAAATTTTTTATTGGCATGTTACATGGTGACCAAAAATTGCAAAATAAGTATGCTGACCTCTGGGGTTTACCTCGTTCTCAAGAATGGGGAGACACTAGAGTTGCCTTAGCATGGCTGACACAAGTACCTGAGGCTTTTGAGTTTCCTCGAGGGGACAAAAATCAGTATACCTATACAGGACCCTGGATCAACCCTTCTCGACGTATTCAGGTTGATTTTCCCTGGGAACGTCTCAATGGTAAACCACTGATATATTCTGCTCTTGGTACGTTGCTGAACAACCGGACGGATGTTTATACCACTATTGTGGATGCTTGTTCGATGATAGATTGTCAGCTAGTTCTTTCAGTTGGATCTTTTACTCCACAGGAGGTTTTGGAGAATTTTCAAAATCAGCATCCCCAGTTTATTTTTGTCCGTAAAGCACCGCAGGTTGAGTTATTGCAACGTGCAACCCTATTTATTACTCATGGAGGAGCAAATTCAGTTCTAGAAGCTCTACAAACGGGTGTACCGATGGTAGCCATACCTTTAGGAAACGACCATCCCACCATAGCAGCACGTATATCTTACCACAAGTTAGGAGTTTATGTACCACTAAAAAAATTGAATTCCCAGCGACTTCATCAGGCAGTTGTTGAAGTTTTGGATAATATCAAATTATATAGGGAAAATGCCCTTGGTTTCTCCAAAATCATCAAGGAAAATCCTGGTTTAACTATGGGTGCTGAAGCAATTGAACGGATTGTTACTTCTGCGATAAATGACAAATTAAAAATTAAAAATTAAAAATTACCAATTACCAATCACCAATTACCAATTACCAATTACCAATTACCAATTACCAATTACCAATTAAAAATGATTATGTATAACAATTCAACAACAGAAAATATTTTTGCAGACAGTACTTTAGTTGATATTTTAAAGACTAGGGCACTCCACCAACCAGAACAGACAGCTTATACTTTCTTGGTGAATGGAGAAACAGAAGAAATTAGCCTTACTTATCAAGAGTTAGATCGAAAAGCAAAAGCCATTGCTTATGAGTTGAAAAACATCAAAGCTACTGGGGAAAGAGCGCTCCTTCTTTATCCATCTGGACTGGAATTTATTGCTGCTTTTTTTGGATGTTTATATGCAGGAGTTGTGGCTGTTCCTGCTAATCCACCGCGACGGAATCAAAGATTGACAAGGTTACAAGCGATTGTTAAGGATGCTCAAGCTACTATTGTTCTGACAACAACATCGATTTTGAGTAATATTGAACGTCGGTTTAAGGAAGAATCAGAATTAGCATCTTTACCTTGTATTTCTACGGAAAATATTGATAGTAACCAGGGACAAGATTGGCAGTTTCCACCAATAAATCGAGACAGTTTGGCGTTTCTCCAATACACTTCTGGTTCCACAAGTACACCCAAAGGAGTGATGATTAATCATGGCAATCTCATGCACAATGAGGAAATGATTAAAAGGGCATTTCAACATACAGAACAAAGTGTGGTTGTAGGTTGGTTGCCTTTATTTCATGATATGGGATTGATTGGAAATGTTCTACAACCTTTATATGTGGGAATACCAAGCATTTTTATGTCACCAGTAGCCTTTTTGCAAAAACCTTGGCGTTGGTTAAATGCAATTTCTCGCTACCAAGCAACTACTAGCGGAGGACCCAATTTTGCCTATGATTTGTGTGTAAATAACATTTCTATTTCTGAACAAGAAAGTTTAGATTTGAGTAGTTGGAATTTGGCTTTTAATGGAGCTGAACCAGTACAAGCTAAAACACTCCAGGAGTTTGCCCAAACCTTTGCATCTTGTGGTTTTCGTCAATCAGCGCTTTACCCTTGTTACGGTATGGCAGAAACAACTTTATTTGTGACTGGAAGGTTAAAAACAAGTCCCCAACTTTTGCAAAGAATTAATGCTGATGCTTTAGCACAAAATCAGGTGGTAGTAGAGAGTAAAAATGAAAGAAATCATCTACTTGTTAGCTGTGGAAAAGCTTGGTGCGACCAGCAAGTAATTATCGTTAATCCAGAAACATTATTGCAATGTCCACCAGATCAAGTAGGAGAAATTTGGGTTTCAGGTGCAAGTATTGCTAGTGGATATTGGGGACGTAGGGAAGAAACAGAATATACTTTTCAAGCTTATTTAGCGGATACAGGAGAAGGACCATTTTTGCGTACTGGAGATTTGGGATTTTTACATGATAATCAGTTGTTTGTTACAGGAAGACTCAAAGATGCAATTATTATTAGAGGACAAAATTATTATCCCCAAGACATTGAATTAACAGTAGAAAAAAGTCATCCAGCATTGCGTTCTAGTTGTGGTGCTGCTTTTTGTGTAGATATTGATAATTCAGAACGATTGGTGATTGTTCAGGAGGTAGAGAGGAGTTATTTACGTCAACTAAATGGTCAAGAAGTGGTAGGAAATATCCGTCAAGCTATCACAGCTGAACATAGTTTACAGGTTTATGCTGTAGTCCTAATTAAAACTAACAGTATTCCCAAAACATCAAGCGGTAAAATTCAACGTCATGTTTGTCGTTCTGGATTTTTAGCTGGTAACTTGAACGTTATATACGATTGGAGTATTAATCCCCGTAATAAACATAAGTTTCTCAATTTACAAAACGATATAGAATCCACGTTACAAAAATTATCTACACCAAGCTAGTTGAAAAAAAAACTAGATTAGGGTATGAAGATGTTTATTAGGTATAATTCAATGCTTAACCAATATTTAACCGGGAGGGACGTTGATGTCACGGTCTACACACACAACCTTGAGGATTGTAGCTTGAAAAGCTTAATTTAACATTAGCTAACGGAGGTTGACTTATATATTATAGTGTGGAATTATACTTTTAACATGTTTTACTCTCAGAAGATTTTTATGTATTATTGTTGTCAGGAGATTTAAAGAATGGAAAATTCAAATGTGGAAATTTCTACAATGCCTATAGAGTCAACAAGTCTTGAAACTGACAACAAAACCAATGGTAATCAGCGGTCGATCACAGTAGCAGAAATTCAACAATGGATAGTAGCTTATATCGCTCAGTTACTAAATATCAGCGAACAGGAAATTGATGTCACAGTTTCTTTTGATAGATACGGTTTGGATTCCTTGGCTGCTATTGGTTTAAGTGGTAAGTTGGGAAGTTGGTTAGAATACGAAATTGACCCCACTGTACTATACGATTATCCTACTATTGAAACTTTAACTCAGTATTTAGCAGAAGAACTCAGGATTAAAGCTTAAACGCTTATTCTTAGACATTTTTGCCCATAAATCTGGGGGATTATATGAAAACATCAAGTACGCCAAAAGAGCCTATAAGTTTAACTAATGGTAATGGTGAGGTTAAAAAACACCATAAGCTTATAGGAACTACTTATCGAAATAATAGTAATTCCGATTATACAGAAAACATAGAGGAGTTATGTAGAAGTTTTAAATATAGTGAAAATAGCAATCATTATTGGAGTGAACCTCATCAATCTTTGCTATATGGTAGTCCAATTTATGAAGGAGCATCTCCTGCTCAAAAATTAGCTCTTAATCATCTTCATTGGTTTGCTAACTATAACTATATTTCTAATTCGGAAACTGAGACAGTAGTTCTGAATCAAGTGACAGCGGATGTTTTTGATGCCATTGGTTATGAAACTGTAGCCAAAGAATTGGCGATGGAAACTGAGCAAGAACATCACCATATTAAAGCTTTTCGCAAGATAGGTTTAATGACAGTAATTGCTTTAATAGGCAAGGAAGGACTAAACTCTTCTTATCAGTGGAATTCTTATAAATCAACCTTAGGAACTAATTTTATTCCCACTTCTAAATATTACTCTTTGCGTTTTGTAGCCAAAGGTCTTCTCAATGGTACAAAGCAACATTATTCACAATATTTAAAAGATTTAGAACAGAAAGATGATTTTGCTTTTAGGGTGCCGACAACGGGTATAATTGGCAGGTCTTTAAAACATGACTTACAGAACTTCTTCACTTTCAATTGGGGTGGTGGTTCACCTTTTTTAGCATGTCAATTTTATGCCCTACGCATGATTGCGAATATGCATCTGAAGAATTTGGAACATCCCATTGCCAAGTATTTTAAAAAAGTAGAAAAAAGCGGAGAATTTATTCCAGCACCGACAGCAGTTTCCCATTATCATTTTTTAGATGAATCTTTTCACACGACAATTTCCCATGTAATTGCCCAAGATATGTACAAAGATTTCTCCAAACCCACAGCTTATGAAAAATATCTAGGGAATTTGGCAATTTATATGTCACAACATGGGGCATTAGGAGGACTTTCTGCTGTATTACCCCATCGCTATTTTAATGATGATTATTTGGTAATGGAGATAGTATACAGATTATTGCAATCTCCTCTATTTGGTATGTCTAGTTCCGAAGCTATGGAATGGATGTATAAATCTTTTTGTTGCGAACATGAAGGTTTTCATCTAGCAGCTAAAAATCGTCAACGACTGACATCGGATCTACAAAGATTCTTTGCTGATGTTGACTATCTATTACCAGTTAATCGGGAAATGCGTATAATGTCATCTAGAGGCTCAATCGATGATACTATACAGAATAATATCAAGACTTTTAAGCGATTTTCTCATTTAGTAACTAATTAGAATTAGGAGGTGTGATTAGTCATTAATCATTGGTAAGGGTTTTAGAGATTAGTTAACTCCCAAACACTATGTAATTGGTTGGTTGAAAATGGAAACCATAGGTATTATCGGTATTGGCTGTCGTTTTCCTGGTGCAAATAACCCGGAATCTTTTTGGCAACTATTGCGTAATGGTGGAGATGCTATTACCGAAATACCCCCGGATCGATGGGATATTGACCAGTTTTATCACCCGACTCCCGCTACACCAGGAAAAATGCACAGTCGTTGGGGTGGTTTTTTGCCGCAGGTGGATCAATTCGATGCTAGTTTCTTTGGGATTTCTCCCCGAGAAGCGGAACGTATGGACCCCCAGCAGAGAATATTGTTAGAGGTTACTTGGGAAGCTTTAGAAAATGCGGGTATAGTACCAAAAAGCCTATCTGGTAGTCGGACTGGGGTGTTTGTGGGGATTAGCAATATTGACTATATTCAAATTTTATTTCAAGATTATTCTAATATAAATGCGTATAATGGCATCGGCACTGCCTTTTCCATTAGCGCTAACCGCATATCTTACCTCCTGAATTTGCAAGGTCCAAGCATAGCGATAGATACCGCTTGTTCTGCATCCCTGGTTGCACTTCATTATGCTTGTCAGAGTCTGAAGAACAAAGAATCAGACCTGTGTATAGTGGGAGGAGTGAACCTGATTTTGTCTCCTGAGGCAAGTATAACTTTTTCTCAAGCGCAAATGATGGCAGCAGATGGTCGTTGTAAAACCTTTGATGCTAGTGCGAATGGTTATGTGCGTGCTGAAGGTTGCGGAGTTGTGATCCTCAAACGGGTTAAGGACGCAATTCGAGATAGAGACCAAATTCAAGGGGTGATTAGAGGTTCAGCGGTTAATCAAGATGGTTTGACTTATGCGCTGACAGCACCTAATGGTTTAGCACAGCAGTCTGTGATTAATCAAGCTTTGACAAATGCTGGAGTCGCACCCGCAGAAATTAGCTATGTGGAAACCCACGGAACTGGGACTTCTTTGGGAGATCCGATTGAAGTCAAAGCTTTGAAGAAAGTGCTAAATCAAGGACGTTCTCCATCTAACCCTTGTTGGTTAGGTTCAGTTAAGACAAATATCGGTCATTTAGAATCAGCAGCGGGAATAGCTGGTTTAATTAAGGTGGTACTGTCCCTCCAACATGGGGAAATTCCTCCTCATCTACATCTGCAACAGTTAAACCCATATATTTCTCTGGAAGATACACCCTTTTCTATTCCTACTCAGCTTCAACCTTGGTCTGTAAATGGAGAAAATCGTCGTTTAGCTGGTGTGAGTTCCTTTGGTTTTGGGGGAACTAATGCTCATGTGATTCTAGAGTCAGCTGCAAACTTACTACCTGAGACATCAGAGGTTGAAGTTGAGGTTGAACGTCCCCAGCATCTATTGACTCTTTCAGCTAAAACCGAGTCAGCTTTGGGGGAATTGGTGCAAACTTATCAACAATTCCTGGAAACTAAAAAAGATGCTCACATTGCAGATATTTGTTTCACTACCAATATTGGGCGATCGCACTTTTCTCATCGTTTAGGGGTAGTAGCAGCATCAACAGCAGAGATTAAAGAACAACTTACTAATTTTACCGTCGGTGGAGTATCAGAGCAGCTATTTACTGGACAAGTACCACTTAATAGTAAAACAAAAATAGCCTTTTTATTCACAGGTCAAGGTTCCCAGTACGTGGGAATGGGACAAGAACTCTATCAAACCCAACCCACATTTAGAAAAGTTTTACAACAGTGCGATCGCATCCTCCGTAGAGATTTAGAAATACCCCTATTAGAAGTTCTCTATCCAACCAATCCAGAGGACTCACCCATCAATGAAACCGCTTACACTCAACCCGCTTTATTTGCTGTAGAATATGCTCTCTATCAGTTGTGGAAGTCTTGGGGAATCACCCCAGATGTCGTCATGGGTCACAGTGTGGGAGAATATGTGGCAGCAGCTGTAGCGGGGGTATTCAGCTTAGAAGATGGGTTAAAATTGATTGCTCAACGGGGACGATTAATGCAAACAGCTTGTCCTCCAGGAGCTATGGTAGCAGTATTTACCGACGAAGCAACTGTAAGGGCAGTCATAGAACCCTATGGAGAACAACTATCCATTGCTGCTATTAATGGTCATAAAAGTATAGTTATTTCCGGTGAATCCCCAGCGGTTGCAGCAGTCACAGAAGTCTTACAAGGCAAAGGTGTGGAGACTAAACAGCTAAAAGTTTCCCGTGGATTTCACTCGGCGTTGATGCAGCCGATGTTACATGAATTTGAGGAGGTGGCACGGAAAGTTAGTTATTCTAGTCCCCAAATCAAGATAATTTCTAACCTCACTGGCAAGGTAGCGGATAAATCAATTGTCACTCCCGAATATTGGTGTAATCACGTAATTAAACCAGTCTTGTTTACTGCCAGCATGGATAATTTTCAGCAATTGGGAGATAGGGTATTTGTGGAAATTGGTCCCAAACCGACTTTATTAGGTATGGGTCGTCACTATCTACCATCAGGGACTGGTGTATGGTTGCCTAGTTTACGTCCAGGACAGTCAGATTGGCAACAGTTGTTAGGTAGTCTAGGGAAATTATACGCTCTTGGGGTACCAATAGATTGGTCTGGGTTTCATGGGGATTATTCCTGTCGTCGTCTGCAATTACCAACTTATCCCTTCCAACGACAAAGATATTGGTTTTCCCATGGTGAGAATCATTCCCAGGGGGTGAAAAATCACAACCCTCATCCTTTAAGGGGTCAGCGCTTACAATTAGCAGGTCTAGAAGAGATACGCTTTCAGTACCAAATTAGTCCAGATAATCCCAGCTTTTTACAACAGTATCGCACAACTAACCAGGTGAGGGTGCCTAGTACAGTTTACCTAGAGATGGTTTATGCTGCGGGGGTAAAGGTTCTGAAAACGGAGAACTTGCTACTGTCAGAGATTCAGATTCAACAGCCATTGATTTTAGGAGAAAATGAACTTAAGACCCTACAACTGGTTTTAAACCCCCTGGGTAAATCAGCATTTTCTTTCCAGATTTTTAGTTTGACAACTCCAGCAGAAGCAGAGAAACAAGAGAGTGAAAACTCAACTTGGGTGTTGCACGCATCAGGAAAGGTGCTTGTCAGGGGAGAAGAGGTAAAAGCACCAATAGTAGACTTGACTGTTATCCAAGCTGAACACCAAGAGGAAATATCAGTCCCAGGTATTGAACAACTGTGGGGGAATTCAGAATCAGTCCTAGGTAGGATTGAATTACCACCAGCAGTGAGATTAAATTCAGATTACCAGTTACATCCTGTAGTGCTGGATGCATGTTTGCAAGTAGTCCGGGGTTTATTCCTTGAGGATAGGGGTTCAAATTATGCCCAAATTGGCATAGAAAAGCTAACTGTATTTAAGGGGGAACAGGGAGTTAAGCGTCCTGAGGGTGGATTATGGAGTCAAGCAAGACTGCGTCCGGTTAATGGTTCCGATTCTTCAACCCGGATTGTAGATTTGCTCTTTTTTGCTGAGGATGGACAGTTGGTTGCAATGGTGGAAGGTCTACAACTCCAGCGAGTTAATCCCTCCTCACCCTGGAGTAATTGGTTGTACGAAGTAGAATGGTCTCCCCAGGAACTGCAACCCCAATCACAGCAACAGTCCTCCAGGAGTTGGTTAATTTTCGCAGATACCCAAGGTATTGGCAAGGAGTTAGCTGCACTCCTGTCAGGGAAAGGTGAAGTCTGCACCTTGGTATTTGCTGGAAATCAGTATCAACAGTTAAGCGAACATGAATTTACCATTGACCGGACAAATCCTGGGGACTTTCAGCGATTACTGCAAGATGTGGTTAACTCCAGCAAACCACCATTGTCTAAAATTCTACATTTGTGGAGTTTAGATGCAGTCGGGGAACCACAGACAGCCGAAGATTTGGAAATGGCTGTAAGTATAGGATGCGCTAGTAGTTTGTATTTAGTCCAATCCCTGGTGAAGATGGGTTTGCAGGTAGCTCCTGACTTATATTTAGTTACTAAAGGAGCGCAAGCGATAAGTAAAACCACAGAACTAGCAGTGGAACAATCACCCTTATGGGGTTTGGGTAAAGTTATTCATATGGAGCATCCTGAATTTAACTGTATGCTCATGGATTTAGATCCATCCCCCGATGCAAATCAGGTGCAAAATTTATTTGACTCAATATGGTCAGTAAAATCACCAGGTCAATCCCTAATGGCTTGGCGTCAAAACCAACTCTATTTAGCTCAATTAGTACCTAGTCCCAAACATCAGTCCCAGTCTGTGGATTTACGGGGGGATGGTACTTACCTAATTGTGGGTGGATTAGGGGGCATTGGTTTACACTTAGCCCAGTGGATGGTAGAACGGGGAGCGCGTCATTTAGTATTTATGGGTCGTAGCGGTGCAAATCCCCATGGGAGAGAAGTTTTAAAAGATTTGGAACAGCTAGGAGTTGAAATTGTAATTGCGACTGGTGATGTCTCCCAGAAGCAGGAAGTAGCCAAGGTTCTAGACCAAATTAAAGCATCCATGCCACCATTGCGGGGTATCATGCATTTAGCTGGTATTAATGATGACCGATTGTTGCGGGAGCATAAATGGGAACTGTTTACAAAAGTCTTCGCTCCTAAGGTCAGTGGTTCATGGAATTTACACATCCTGACTCAGGAGATACCACTAGACTTTTTTGTGCTTTTCTCCTCCATTGCTTCCATGACTGGTGGTTCTGGTTTAGGTAACTATGCAGCAGCTAACACCTTTTTAGACGCTTTGGCTCATTATCGGAGAATGCAAGGTTTACCTGGACTGAGTATTAATTGGGGACCTTGGGCAAAAGTGGGGATGGCTGCAAATGTGGGTAGGGGACAGGAGGGTCAGTGGTTGATCCAGGGATTAGAACCAATGCAACCACAGTTAGGACTAGAAGCTCTGGAGTATTTATTAAACCCCGTCCTTAAGGACAGGGTCTTACAAAATTCCGCTCAAGTGGGAGTAATACCAATTAATTGGTCTAAATACTTAGAGTTTTTCCCGAATATCAAATCTAGATTTTTAGATGGAGTAATTGATGCTGGAACTTCTACAAGTAGTCAGGGAGATAGAAATCAGTTTGAAAGTAAGTTTAATATTTTACAGCAATTACAAGAGGCTGAAGGAAGCAAGCATTTAGATTTGTTGGTTACTTATTTACAACAATATGTCTGTAAAGTTCTGGGATTTAAATCTTCTACAAATTTAGAGATACAACAGTCATTGTTGGAATTAGGTCTTGATTCTTTAATGGCTGTACAACTGAAAAATTGGATTTCCACCGATTTAGGGGTAAACTTACCAATAGAAAAGTTTATTAATGATTCGAGTATTCTGCAACTGGCAACATTTTTACAGTCAGAACTAGCTTATAAATCAATTATTTCTCTTCCAAAAGTTGCTTCAACTTCAGAAAATTTTGTCGAGGGGGAAATATGAATATAAATAAAACTTACACAACTAGCATATTGATACTGTTTGTAGTCAGGGTTTTAACCCGCTTTTTGAGTACTAAGGTACCTACTACCAACCAAAAATTAACTTTCAAGCATGACACTTACCTAAGTCCTGGATAAATAACAAATGACAAATAACAAATAACAAATAACAAATAACAAATAACAAATAACAAATAACAAATATGAATATAGTTGAATTTTTGGAACATCTGGGGACAAAGAATATAGAGTTGTGGGTTGAGGGAGAAAAACTCCGCTATCGCGCTCCCCAAGAGGTTTTGAGTCCGACAATTTTGAGTGAAATTAAACAATATAAAACAGAAATTCTTGCCTTTTTGAGGCGTAAAAATGACTCTATATTACCTACGAACAGGGATGTAGCATTACCATTATCTTTTGCCCAACAAAGGTTATGGATAATTACCCAGTTAGATCCAGATAATGCCTTTTATAATCTTCCGGGAGCAGTACGTCTTCAAGGTAAACTAAATATAGAATTTTTACAACAAAGTTTTAGCGAAATTATTAATAGACATGAAGCTTTGCGGACAAATTTTATTGTCCAAGCAGATGGGGAACCAGTGCAAATTATTCGTCCCCCTGGTGCTTGGAAATTATCAGTAGTAGATATACAAAAATTGTCTCCCAGAGAGCAAGAAATTTCTTGGCAAAAATTAGCAGCAAAATCAGCCCAACGTCCCTTTAATTTAGCAACAGAACCTTTAATTCGGGGGACTTTAGTGCAATTATCAGACACAGAACATATCTTGTTATTGTGTCTACATCATATTATTGCTGATGGTTGGTCAAAGAGTATTTTTGTACGGGAATTAGCCACATTTTACTCATCATTCTACCATGGTCGAACCGTACCACTACCACAACTACCTATACAATATGCTGATTATGCAGTTTGGCAGAGACAATGGTTGCAAGGTGATATATTAGAGTCCCAACTTGAGTACTGGAAACAACAACTAGCAAACGCACCTACTCTCTTATCCCTCCCTACTGACCGACCCCGACCTGCTGTACAAACCTTCCAAGGGGGATATCAATCCTTTGCATTCCCCAAACAGTTAAGTGAAGCACTGAAATCATTAAGCAGGGAAGAAGGGGTTACCCTGTTTATGACCCTGTTATGTGCCTTTAATATTCTACTTTATCGTTATGCAGGTACTGAAGACATTTTAGTGGGTTCCCCCATTGCGAATCGCAACAAAAGCGAAATTGAAGGGTTAATTGGCTTTTTTGTGAATAATTTAGTCCTGCGCACAGATTTATCAGGGAATCCCAGTTACCGGGAATTATTGGCTAGGGTGAAGGAGATTACTTTAGCAGCTTATAATCATCAAGATATACCTTTTGAATTACTGGTAGATGCATTAGTTCCAGAACGAGATTTAAGCCATACTCCCCTGTTCCAGGTGATGTTTGCACTCCAGAATACCCCTGTAGAAAAGATGGATTTGGCTGGGTTAAGTCTGAGTCCATTGGTGGTAGAGAATAAAACATCAAAATTTGATTTGACCTTATCTGTGGAGAACACTACCGATGGACTGACGGGATGGTGGGAATACAGTACCGATTTGTTTGATGATGCAACCATAACTCGGATGATTGGTCATTTTCAAACCTTGCTAGAGGGAATTGTTGCTAACCCGCAACAGAATATCGATGAATTACCCTTATTAACAGCCAATGAACGACATCAGTTGTTAGTGGAGTGGAATGATACTGCAAGGAAATATCCCTCAGATAAGTCTATTCATCAACTATTTGAAGAACAGGTAGAGAAAACACCAGATGCGATCGCACTCGTATATGAAGATAAACAATTATCTTACCAAGAATTGAATCGTCGCGCTAACCAATTAGCACATTACTTGCAAACCTTGGGTGTGGGACCCGATGTTCTAGTTGGTATTTGTGTAGAACGTTCCCCAGAGATGATTGTAGGACTGTTGGGGATACTCAAAGCTGGTGGTGCTTATGTACCCCTTGACCCAGATTATCCCCCAGAACGTCTGAGTTTGATGTTGTCAGATGCTGAAGTAGGAGTATTGTTGACTCAACAGCGACTTGTGAAGGAACTACCTAACCATAGCGCTACTGTGGTCTGTTTAGATCAGATATGGGAAGAGATTAGTCAACAAAGTGAGAAAAATTTGGTTAATGGGGTAACACCCGATAATTTAGCTTACATTAACTATACTTCCGGTTCCACAGGTCAGCCAAAAGGAGTAGAGGTTGTGCATCGGGGAGTAGTCCGTCTGCTGATGGGGGTAGATTATGTTCACCTAGATGCAACCGGGAGATTTCTCCAGTTATCCTCAATTTCTTTTGATGCTTCTACTTTGGAAATTTGGGGAGCTTTATTGCATGGTGGACAATGTATTCTGTTCCCAGGTAGAGTTCCTACCCCTCTGGAGTTGAGTCAGCAAATCCACAAACATGGGATTACCATTATGTGGCTGACATCTGCCTTGTTTAATACCATAATTGATCATACTCCAGAAGCGTTGTCAGGAATTAAGCAACTACTGATTGGTGGAGAAGCGCTATCAGTGGTTCATGTTCACAAAGGTCTTCAGGTTTTACCGGACACAGAAATTATTAATGGTTATGGTCCGACAGAAAGCACCACCTTTACCTGTTGTTACTCGATTCAGAGAACCCTAGATCCGCTGGTACAGTCAATCCCCATTGGACGTCCCATCAGTAATACTCAAGTTTATATTTTGGATACTCAGATGCAACCCGTTCCTATGGGTGTACCTGGGGAGTTGTATATTGCTGGTGCGGGATTAGCACGGGGATACCTCAACCATCCAGAGTTAAGCAATGAGAAATTTGTCCCCAATCCCTTTGACAGTGGTGAGGGAGGACGGTTATATCGGACTGGAGATTTAGTTCGTTATCTAGATAATGGTTGTATTGAATACTTGGGACGCATCGATAACCAAGTAAAAATACGGGGCTTCCGCATCGAGTTGGGAGAGATAGAAACGGTACTGAGTCAACACCCTGGTGTAGGTCAAACCGTAGCGATTGTGCGTGAAGATGTAGCTGGGGATAAACGTTTAGTTGTTTACGTGGTATCCGATGAGCAGCAAACACCTACCAGCGCTGACTTGCATAGCTTCCTGAAACACAAGCTACCTGGTTACATGTTACCTTCAGCTATTGTGTTTTTGCCAGACTTACCCCTGACAGCTAATGGTAAAATAGACCGCAAGGCATTACCAGCACCAGATTTCCATCGGGAATTAACAGCCAGTTTTGTGGCTCCTCGGAATGAGGTTGAACAAACATTAGCACAAATTTGGGCTGAGGTGTTAAGGGTAGAGTCAGTGGGGGTTGCAGATAATTTCTTTGAGTTAGGGGGAGATTCCATCCTCGGTTTACAAACCATTGCTAGAGCGAACCAAAAAGGAATTTTTCTCACTCCTAAGCAACTGTTTGAGCATCAAACCATAGGGGAATTAGCAGCGGTAGCTGGTACAACCCAAGGAGTTACAGCGCAACAAGGTTTAGTTACGGGGTCATTACCACTCACCCCGATTCAACATTGGTTTTTTGAGCAGAATCAACCCGAAAAAGCTCATTTTAACCAATCTGTGTTGTTAGAGGTTCCATCTGACTTTAATCCAGAATTATTATCAGCAGTGCTTAAGGAATTGTTGAGACATCATGATGCTTTGCGTCTCAGATTTGAACAACAGGGTGAACAATGGTCGCAAAGTAATGCTGGTGACGGGGAAACTGTACCTTTGAAAGTGGTAGATTTATCTGGGAAGAGGGAACAGGGAATAGGGAATAGGGAACAGGGAACAGGTAACGGGGAACAGGGAATAGGGAATAGGGAACAGGGAATAGGGAATAGTGGAGAAGATTACTGGAAGAGGTCTATTGAAGCAATTGGGAATGAACTGCAAGAGTCTCTGAACCTATCCACAGGACCGTTGATGCAAGCAGCACTATTTTACTTGGGTGCTGGACAACCAAGTCGTTTACTGTTGATCATACATCACCTGGCAGTAGATGGGGTGTCTTGGCGAATTTTGTTAACAGACTTGTTTAATGCTTACCAACAAATCAGTAACGGTGAAGCAATTCAACTACCACCAAAGACATCTTCTTTCCGTGATTGGTCTGGTCGGTTGACAGAGTACGCACAGTCAACAGCATTAAAGACTGAGTTAGATTATTGGGTTGACCATGGAAAGGGAGAATATACTCCCCTACCCAGAGACAAGAATGCAACTGATGCAGCTAATACCGTGGGTGCATCTGCTCAGATATCAGTTTCTCTGAGTTTAGAGGAAACTCGCGCTCTCTTGCAATCAGTACCTTCTGCCTATAATACTCAAATTAATGATGTCCTGTTAACGGCATTAGTGCAAACTTTTGCCCAATGGACTGGTAAATCTTCCTTACTGATTGATTTAGAAGGTCATGGACGGGAACAATTATTTACAGACATAGATTTATCCCGTACCGTCGGTTGGTTTACCAGCATTTTCCCCATGGAATTGCAATACCAACAGGGGAATCATCCGGGAGTAGCGTTAAAATCCATTAAAGAACAACTGCGTCGGTTACCACAACGGGGAATTGGTTATGGAATTCTGTGCTATCTCAGCGAGGGAGAAATTCGTCAACAACTGCAAACTCTACCCACCCCAGAGGTGAGTTTTAACTACTTGGGTCAATTTAACCAAGAATTATTGCCATCTTCTATAGCTAAATTAGCAAAAGAATCCCCAGGAAGAGTACAAAACTCCCTCCAACATCGTCAACATCTGCTAGAACTGGATGGGATGATTGTTGATGGTCAATTACAAATAAATTGGACTTATAGCCAGAATTTCCATCACCGGGAGACAATTATATCTCTAGCGCAAGAGTTAATCACCAATTTGCAAACCTTGATTGCTCATTGTTTATCTCCAGAAGCTGGTGGATATACACCCAGCGACTTTCCCTTAGCTAAACTCAACCAAGAACAACTAGAGCAAATATTAGCTCATCTACAAACAGGAAATAACAAAACCCATTGGCGAAATATTACCAATATTTATCCCCTCTCCCCCATGCAAGAGGGTATTCTCTTCCATAGTTTGTATACTCCCCAATCGGGAGCTTATTTTGAGCAATTTGTTTGCACCTTACAAGGAAATTTAGACTTACAAGCATTTGAGCAAGCTTGGTTGCAAGTTGTCACTCGTCATTCAGTGTTGCGCACCGCTTTCCTGTGGGGGGTTAGCGACCAAAGTCTGCAAATAGTCTATCGTCAAGTACCAGTCTCCCTTAAAATTCTTGATTGGCGATCGCTACCTCCTAGTAAACAACAAGAGCAACTACAGACTTTTCTAGAACAGCAGCGCAAACAAAATCTACCATTGGATCAAGCACCGATGATGAACCTCACCCTCATCCAAATGAGTGATGACTTGTACGAATTTGTTTGGGGACATCATCACTTATTACTGGATGGTTGGTCTTTATCCTTAGTGGTGAAAGAAGTATTTAGTTTATACCATGGCTATCTCAGGGGAGAAGAGCAAAATTTACCCCTAAAACCTGCTCAACCTTACGCTCACTATATTGAATGGTTGCAAAACCAAGATATCAAAGCAGCAGAATTATATTGGCAAGAAAAACTGCAAGGGTTCACCGCACCAACCCCCCTGACCTTCAAAAAACCATCCTTTAACCAAGACCAACAACCCACTCGCAACAACTTACATGAAATTTCCTTAACCAAAGAAGCGATCGCCAACTTAGAGTCCTTTGCTCGACAACAGCAATTAACTGTAAATACTTTAATACAAGGAGCCTGGGCATTACTACTGAGCCACTACAGTAGAGAATCAGATGTGGTTTTTGGGGTCACCGTGTCAGGTCGTCCACCAGCGATGGTGGGAGTAGAATCTATGGTGGGATTGTTTATTAACACCCTACCTATAAGGGTACAAATTTCGGAAACAGTAGAAGTTTTACCCTGGTTGAGGAGTTTGCAAACACAACAGGTAGAATCAGAAGAATATTCCTATAGCTTCTTGGTAGACATTCAAAAATGGAGCGAAATTCCTCAAGGAATGCCATTATTTGAAAGTTTAGTGGTGTTTGAGAATTACCCCGTAGATACTTCTTTGCTAGGGGAAAATAGCGGTTTAGCAATCAGTAATGTGGGAGTGATTGAACAAACCAATTATCCCCTAACTCTGTTAGTGAACACTGGTTGGGAAATGTTTTTGAAACTCAGCTATGATCCTAACCGTTTTGATAGCGCTACGATTACTCAAATAGGAGAACATTTCCAAACCATTCTCTCAGGAATAGTTGCTAATCCCCAGCAGCACTTGTTGGAAGTACCGATGTTAACAGCAACCGAACGAGAACAATTGCTGTTTGCATGGAATCCCACTCAAGATTCTTATCCCCAAGAACAATTGCTGCATCAACTATTTGAAGAACAAGTATCCCGGACTCCAGATGCAGTTGCAGTGGTGTTTGCAGACCAACAATTAACCTACCATGAGTTAAACTGTCGAGCGAATCAACTTGCAAACTACCTGAGAAAATTGGGGGTGAGCACAGGTTCCCTGGTGGGTATTTGTGTGGAACGTTCCTTAGAAACGGTGGTGGGAATCATGGGAATTCTCAAAGCAGGGGGAGCGTATGTACCCATGGACCCCGATTATCCCCAAGAACGGTTAGCTTATCTACTATCAGATGTCCAAGCTTCGGTGTTATTAACCCAACAACGACTCCTGTCAAAGTTACCAGAACATCAGGCAGAAGTTGTTTGTTTAGATACTGAATGGTCTGTAATTGCCGAGCAAAAAGAAACTCTATTAGAGTTAGATAACCTAGCATCCCAGCGTCCAGCATATGTAATTTATACTAGTGGTTCCACGGGTTTACCTAAAGGATGTGTTGTTACACATACAAACGTCGTCCGTTTGCTAAAAGCAACACAACAATGGTATGAATTTAACTGCAATGATGTTTGGCTTTTATTCCATTCCTATGCTTTCGATGTTTCGGTGTGGGAACTATGGGGAGCGCTGCTGTATGGGGGTAAAATTATTGTGGTTCCCTATTGGACTCATCGTTCACCAGCAGAATTGTTAAAATTGCTGGAGTCTGAGAAAGTCACCGTCTTGAATCAAACTCCTTCCGTATTCAAACAGCTTTTACAAGCTCATGAGGAATATTCAGGGGAACTGTATTTACGCTATGTAATTTTTGCGGGAGAAGCACTAGAATTACAAAGTCTCAAACCTTGGTTTAATCGTTATGGTGACCAAAAAACCAAAATGATTAACATGTATGGGATTACTGAAATTACCGTTCATGCTACCTATCGACAAATCTGCGAAGGGGATTTGATTATGAATCGGGGTAGTGTGATTGGTGAACCAATTCCCGATTTGAGTCTTTACATTTTAGATGAGAGATTAGAACCAGTACCCATTGGAGTTCCTGGAGAAATATATGTTGGTGGGATGGGGGTAACTTGCGGTTACTTTAATCGTCCCCAATTAACAGCTGGACGGTTTATTCCTGATCCATTTAGCAAGATTCCTGGTAGTCGTCTTTATCGCAGTGGAGATTTAGCTCGTCGTCTTGGGGATGGGGAGTTAGAATATTTGGGACGATTAGACCATCAAATTAAAATACGTGGTTTTCGCATTGAGTTGGGTGAAATTGAATCAGCTTTGATTGAGCATCCGCAGGTAAAAATCGGTGCTGTAATTAATCAAACGACAGCGAATGGAGAACCTTGTATTGTTGCTTATTTTGTCTCTGAGCAAAAGGAGAATTTAATCCCAATTTTACGTGATTATCTCAAAACAATTCTCCCGGATTATATGATTCCTGCTGCATTTGTTCCCATTGACAGTTTACCGTTAACTACTAATGGAAAACTCAATCGTGCTGCATTACCTAAACTGAATTGGGAGCAAACTCAAAAGCCTTATATTGCACCCCGGAATGAATGGGAAACAACAGTTTGTTCGCTGATGGCTTCGTTATTAGGTTTAGAAAAGGTAGGAATAAATGATGATTTTTGGGAAATTGGGGGGAATTCTTTATTGATTACACAATTGGTGACTCATTTGCAAAGAATTTATCAAGTTAAGCTGCCTTTGGCGGAAGTTTTCTCCCGTCGAACTCCCTCGGATTTGGCGATTCTAATTCAGGAGTCTTCAGAGAAACCAAGTATTTCCAAAATTAAGCGAGTTAGCCGGAAAAAACACTCTGTTAATCTTAGTAATGATGGCACAATACAATTATGAAAATTAAAAATAACCAATAACCAATAACCAATTACCAATTACTAATTACCAATAACCAATTACCAATTACCAATTACTAATTACCAATTACCAATTTCATGATGATTTGATGAGGTATCCATGGAAGTTTATGTTTTTCCTTTAGCACATGCTCAAAAGCGACTCTGGTATCAGGAGATTATCCAACCAGGCAATATTGCTTATAATATTCCCATTGCTTTAAGATTGTCTGGGGAAGTTAATTTCCATGCTATAGAGTCAGCTTGGGATACAATTATCAATCGTCATGAAATTCTGCGGACTACTTTTGCCATAGAAGATGGAGAACCTGTTCAATTAATTCATGCCGAAATGGCATTGAAGATTGAGAAAGTAAAAATTGAATCGACTCCAGAAGCAAATTTACAAGAAACTTCCAAAGAGAAAAAACAAAATCAAGAAGAAGTATTAAATAACTATTTAACAACAGCGTCTTGTCAACCATTTGATTTAGTCAAGGGTCCTTTAATTCGGGTAATTTTATATGAGATAAGTGAACAAGAGCATATTTTGTTTGTGAATATGCACCATATTATTAGTGATGGTTGGTCACTAGGAATTTTGGTGCAGGAATTCACTCAAATTTATACTGGTTATCTCCAGAGAAATGATATTTGTTTACCAGAATTACCCATCCAATATGTAGATTATAGTCAATGGCAAGAAGAGTGGTTAAAAGAAGACGAAGGAATCCAAAAACAGTTTGCATATTGGGAAGAAATTCTTGCAGCACCCCTACCAATTCTGGATTTACCTTTAGATAAAGTACGACCAACAAAACAGACTTTTAATGGTGCAGTAGTACGGGAATTATTACCAAATTCCCTGACTCAATCTCTGGAAAAACTCGCGATGGAATCAGATGCGACTTTTTTCATGATTGCCTTAGCGGTTTATCAAGTGCTACTATTTCGCTATACTGGTCAAACTGATATTATTGTCGGAACTCCCATCGCTAATCGTCAACAGGTTGAGGTGGAAAACCTGATTGGCTTTTTTGTGAATACTTTACCTCTGCGAGGAAATCTAGATGGGAAACCGAGTTTTCGTCAGTTTTTGCGACGCACTGTGCAAACTTGTTTGGATGCATATGCTCATCAAGATGTCCCCCTGGAAATGTTGGTGGAAAAATTGGAATCTGAGCGAGACCAAAGTCGATCACCAATTTTTCAAACCCTTTTTGCTGTCCAAAATGCACCTTTAGGAAAAATTGATTTACCGGGATTAACAGCAATTCCTATCCGTTTGGACAATGGTGGAGCTAAGTTTGATATTACCCTAATTTTGGAGCCAGATGGGGATAATTGGTTAGCAACTCTAGAATATAATACTGATTTGTTGAGGGAAGAGTCAGCTCAACAGATGCTTAGACATTTCCAACAGTTGCTAACAGCTGTGGTAACTAATCCTGATATTTGCATTGATGCTTTACCTTTACTGAGTCAAAATGAACGTCAGCAGCTTTTAACTTTCGGTTCTGCATCAGCACCTATTACTCAACCAACAAATTTGGTTGATTGGTTTAGCCAAAGTGTAAGAATTTATGGTGATAGAGTTGCTGTTAAAGCTGGAGAAAAAAAGTTAACTTATCAAGAACTTGACCAGCATTCGCAAAAATTAGCTGATTTCTTACAAAAACAAGGGGTTGGTAGAGAAACCCGTGTAGGTATTTTTCAGGAACGAGACGAGGATTTAATTGTATCAATCCTGGCTGTGTTGAAAGCAGGTGGTACTTATGTTCCGTTAGATCCTGTATATCCAGAAGAGCGTCTGCGTTGGATTATGGAAGACAGCGGTGTGACTTGTATAATCACCAAGTCTGAGCTGGTTGATTCCATACCTGCTAATGATGCTGAAGTTATTGTAATTGACAAAATTGACTTTGGGGTGTGTGGAGAAGGGTTTGTTTCCCAAGAAATACGTCCGGATCAAGCTGCTTATATTATCTATACCAGCGGTTCCACAGGGAAACCCAAGGGTTGTGTTATTCCCCATAGGAATGTGACTCGGTTGTTCCAGAGTACGGAACCTTGGTTTGGGTTCACTCATGAGGATGTGTGGACACTTTTCCACTCCTTTGCGTTTGATTTTTCCGTTTGGGAAATTTGGGGAGCTTTACTATATGGAGGTAAGGTAGTTGTTGTTCCTTACTTAGAAAGTCGTTCCCCGGAAGCGTTTTGGACTCTGCTGCAAAATGAAGGGGTGACCATTCTCAATCAAACTCCTTCTGCTTTTCGTCAATTAATTCGGGTTGAAGGGGGAATAGGGAACGGGGAACAGGAAATAGGGAACTCCCAATCTCCCCCCTCTTCCCCCTCTCCCCTCTCTCCCCCCTCTCCCCCTTCTTCCCCCTCTTCCCAATTACGATTACGTGCGGTAATTTTTGGAGGGGAAGCTTTAGAATTACAAAGTTTACGTCCTTGGATAGAAAAGTATGGTGACAAATCTCCACGTTTGATTAATATGTATGGGATTACGGAGACTACGGTACATGTTACCTATCGTCCCATTGAGTTGAAGGATATTGAGGAAAATTCTGGGAGTGTAATTGGAGTACCGATTCCGGATTTATCGCTATATATACTTGATGAACAGTTGGAACCAGTACCATTGGGAGTTAGAGGAGAAATCTACGTTGGGGGAATGGGAGTATCCAGGGGTTATCTAAATCGACCGCAGTTGACAGCACAGCGGTTTGTTCCCGACCCTTTTAGTCCGATTCCTGGTGCTAGACTTTATCGCACTGGGGATTTAGCTAGACGTTTGCGCAATGGTGATTTAGAGTATTTGGGACGTATTGATAATCAGGTGAAGGTACGGGGTTTCCGGATTGAGTTGGGAGAAATAGAAGCAGCATTAGCAGCGATTCCCCAGGTGTCGGAAACTCTGGTGATTACCTATTCCCAAAGCGAAGATGATAAACGTCTGGTTGCTTATGTTGTTCCTGGTGGGGTTTCTTTGGAACCTAGTCAGTTACGGACTAGTTTAAAGGAGTCTTTACCGGATTATATGATTCCAGCAGCTTTTGTGATTCTGGAAGAAATGCCTTTAACAGCTCAGGGTAAAATTGATCGTAAAGCATTACCTGCACCAGATTGGAGTCATGGTGCTGCTAGACGTAGTTTGGTGCTTCCAGAATCTCCACAGGAGAAGGTGATTTGTCAGGTTTGGGAGCAAGTTTTAGGTATTGATGCTGTAGGGGTGGAAGATAATTATTTTGAGTTGGGTGGTGACTCGATTCTAGCTTTGCAGGTGGTGACGCAAATGCGTCGTCAAGGTTGGGAGGTGAAGGTTAAGGATATATTTGCACAACAGAGTGTAAAGGATTTGGCTTTGGTGATAAATAGGCTAGAATCTGTTGCACCTGTTGCGGAAGATGTTAGGGGTGAAGTTCCTTTGGTTCCCATTCAAAAATGGTTTTTTGACCTCAATCTTGCTAACCCCAACCATTGGAATCAAGCGGTGCTGTTGGAGGTGAATCAGTCTGTAGATGTTGCAGTGATTGAGAAAGCTATTAGGACTGTTTGTTTACACCATGATGTGTTTCGGTTACGGTTCCAGCAGCAAGGGGATGGATGGAGACAATTTTATAGTGAAGCTGGAGTTGAAAATGACTGGGGTTTGCTTTGGGAAACCATTGATTTAAGGGAAAAGAAGCGGGAAGAACAAGATGTAGCAATGGGATTACATTGCGATCGCTTGCAAGGGTCTTTGGATTTGAGTAATGGACCATTAGCGGGTGCAATTCTGTTTCAGTTGGGAGAGAAACGTGCTTCTCGGTTGTTGATTGTGATTCATCATTTGATTGTGGATGGTGTTTCTTTTAGAATTTTCTTAGAGGATTTAGGGGATGCAATTGAGGGGAGGTCTTTAGCACCGTCTACTAGTTCTTGGCAACGCTGGAGTAATTTTCTCCAATCTTTCGTTTATTCAAAAGCTATCCAGGAGGAGGAGAAGTTCTGGTTAGCGATGATTAAGGATACCCAGTTTCAACTTCCTTTGGATTTTGGCGATCGCACAAGTAATTTAGAGTCTTCTGTGAGAACTATAGCGCTAGAGTTGACGGAAGGGGATACGAATATTTTGCTTACCGAAGCGCACAAGGCTTATCATACTTCTGTGGAGGAGTTGTTGGTTGCAGCTTTGAGTCGCACTATTGCTAATTGGACTGGAGGGGAGGTTCTCCAGGTGATGATGGAATCCCATGGAAGGGAGGAGTTAAGCAATGATGTGCAGTTATCCCGTACTCTGGGTTGGTTTACTTCCCTTTATCCTTTGCGTGTTGATGTTTCTTTGTGCGATGACTATGAAACTTTGCTGATTCGGGTGAAGGAACAAATGCGTGCTGTACCCAGAAGGGGGTTGGGGTATGGTCTTTTAAGATATTTGCAAGACCAGGAAGGGTCGGATGAATTAACTATTAAGAGTGCTGGAGATATTAGTTTTAATTACTTGGGTCAGGTACGCAGTGGGGATGGGAAAGGGAATGATTTATTGAGGTTAGTTGAAAATGAAGATATGGGGTATTTGCATGACCCCCAGGGTTTACGTCCCCATGTACTTGATGTGATTGCGATTGTAGTTGCAGGAAAGCTTCAGATTAATTGGTTATATAGTTCTGATTTACATCATCCAGAAACTATTGCTAGGTGGGGGGAAGATTTTCGCCAAAATCTTTTAGGAATACTCAGACATTGTACGCAACCTGGTGTAGAGAGATATACTCCTTCAGATTTTCCTTTGATTCACCTGGAACAGTCTTATTTGGATCGTTTGTCGGCTAAATTTCCCAATTTGGAAGATATTTATTCCCTTTCTCCGATGCAGGAGGGAATGCTATTTCATACGGTGTATTCTCCGGAGGATGGGGTATATTTTGAACAGGTCACGGGGAGAATTTCTGGGGTATTAGATATTGCTGCTTTTAATTTAGCTTGGCAAACTGTGGTGGAACGTCATCCTGTGTTGCGTACTGCTTTTGTCTGGTCTGGTCAAAAGCAAGCTGTGCAAGTTGTGAATCGGGATGTTGAGTTTGGGGTTGTTGAGTTTGATTGGTGTGATTTATCTCCCGAATCCCAGGAGGAGGAGTTAAACCGATATTTGGACGAGACTCGTAAGCAGGGGTTTGTGTTGGAGTCTGCACCTTTAATGAGTTTTGCAATTATGCGTTTGGATGATTGCAATAGTCGGTGGGTGTGGAATCATCACCATATACTTGTGGATGGATGGTCGCTACCAGTTTTGTTTGGGGAAGTTTTGACTATTTACCAATCTATACTCAAGGGTGTTGCTCCAACTCTAGCTCCTGTTCCACCTTATCGCAATTATATTCAGTGGTTAGCGTCCCGGGATGAGGAGGAAGCACAACAGTTTTGGCGAGAATGTCTTGGGGGTCTTGACAAAAGGACTGGTTTACTATCTAATTTGCCTCAAGATGAGGAGGTTGGGGAGAAGCGGGTTGCTTATGAGAAGGTAGATTTACGTTTAAGGGAGGAAGAGTTTGCTAGTGTGCAAAAAATGGCGCGAAGTCAAGGATTAACGTTGAATACCTTGGCTCAGGGAGCTTGGGCGCTGATTTTGCAAAAATATGGTGCAGGAGAGGATGTGTTGTTTGGGGTGACGGTTTCTGGACGTCCACCGGAGTTGGCTGATGTTGAGAATATGGTGGGGTTGTTTATTAATACTTTACCTCTGCGAGTGAGGTTGAATCCTGCACAGAATGTTGCTGATTGGTTGGGGGAAGTTCAGCAGCGTCATTTGCAAATGCGGGACTATGAATATAGTAAGTTAACGGATATTCATCAATGGATTGGATTTGCAGCGGGGGAACCGCTTTTTGAAAGTATTCTGATTTTTGAAAATTACCCGATAGATAAGTCTTTAAGTAGTCAGGGTGAGGAGTTAAGGGTTGAGGATATTCAGTTTTTTGAGAGGACTAATTATCCGTTAACTATTGCTTTTGTTCCGGATGAGGGTTTGATTTTAAGGTTGAATTATGAGACTAAGTTTTTGTCGAGAAGGGGAGCGGAAGAGCTTTTAGAAGAGTTGCGAGATGTGCTGTTGCAATTGAGTGTTAATCCTGGGGTTAGTTTGGGTAATATTCAAGTTGCTTCGAGGTCAGAGGAACAATTAGCTATTGAAAGTTGGAATGATAATTATCGTTCTTGGGGAGAGTTTCGTCTTGCTCATCAATTGTTTGAGGACCAAGTAGATGTTAATAGGAATCGCACTGCGGTGGTTTGTGGTGGAGAGGTTTTGACCTATGGAGAGTTAGAGGTTAGAGCTAATTTACTTGCGGAAGTTTTGCAAGGGGAAGGTGTAGGGAATGAGGATATTATTGGTTTATATTTTGCACCGGGAATTGATTTTATAGTTGCTTTATTGGCTGTTTTGAAAGCTGGTTCTGCATTTGTTCCCCTTGACCCGAATTATCCCCAGGAACGATTAGAATTAATTTTGCAAGATAGTCAACCCCGATTGATTTTGTCATCAAAGAAAGGGAACGGGGAACAGGGAATAGGGAATGGGAAAGAGGGAACTTTTAATATTTCTTGTTTCCAATGCTTGAAGAGTAGTAAAGTGATGGATTTGTCCACAATTGATTGGACAAGGAAAGGGGAAGAGGGAATAGGGAATAGGGAACTGGGAATAGGAAATAGGGAACTGGGAATAGGAAATAGGGAAGGTCTGAGTTTAAACCTAAATTTAGAAACTAGATCATCCCATCTAGCTTATGTGATTTATACTTCTGGTTCCACAGGGAAACCTAAAGGTGTTTTGGTAACCCACAAAGGAATACAAAATTTGGTTCGGTCTCAAATTTCGACTTTTGGGGTGACTGAATCAAGTAGGGTTTATCAGTTTGCTTCCTTGAGTTTTGATGCAGCGATTTCGGAAATTTTTATGGCTTTGGGGAGTGGTGCGAGTCTCTATTTAAAGTCCCCGGAACATCTTCCTGGACCAGAGTTGTGGTCAACTTTAACTGGGTGGGGAATTACTCATTTAACTTTACCTCCGTCTCTGTTAGCTGTAATTAAACCAGAGGAATTACCATGTTTGCAATCTTTAATTGTAGCTGGTGAAGCTGCTGCTTTGAGTCTTTTCCAACGCTGGAGTACCCCAGGACGGAGGGTGTTTAATGCTTATGGTCCGACAGAAGCAACGGTTTGCGCTTCGATGATGAATGCTGCTGATTTTAGCAATCAACCCAGTATTGGAAGAGCGATCGCTAATGGTGAAATGTATTTGTTGGACGCTAATTTGCAAGTTGTGAAACCGGGGGTACCTGGTGAAATCTATATTGGGGGAGTCGGGTTAGCAAGGGGTTATCTCAATCAACCTGGTTTGAGTGCTGCTGCTTTTGTTCCCCATCCTTTTGCATCAGAACCGGGGATGAGACTTTACCGTACGGGGGATATTGGGGTTTATGACTGGGAAGGAAATATTCACTATGTGGGACGGGAGGATAATCGAGTTAAGTTCCATGGACACCGGATTGAGTTAGGGGAAATTGAAGCTGCTTTGGTTGACCATCCAGGGGTGGACAATGCAGTGGTGTTGTTGCGGTCTGATGTTCCTGGAAGGGAGAGATTGGTGGGATATGTTGTTTTAGGAGAAGGGGAGGAGGTAAGTCCTGGGGAATTTTTGCAGTATCTATCTGGGAAGTTACCGGGATATATGGTACCCAGTGCTGTTGTTGTGGTTGCTGAGTTTCCTTTAACTGTTAATGGAAAAATTGACCGTAAAGCTTTACCTGTACCGGAGGTTGTAAGTTCTTCAGGGGATAGTTTGGTCAGGGAAGTTAATGAAACGGAGGAGATTTTAGCGAAGATTTGGGCTGAGGTTTTGGGGTTAGAAACAGTCCATGTGGATGATAATTTCTTTGCGGTTGGTGGGGATTCAATTGTGAGTTTACAAATAGTTTCTCGTGCTAGGGAAGCGGGATTGGATATTCGTCCCCAGGATATTTTTGCAGCTCCAATTTTATACCAATTAGCGGCTTTGGCTAAACCTTTTAATCAGTCTGTTGAGGTTGTGGAACCGTTGACTGGTGGGGTGAGTCTGGCACCGATTCAACGTTGGTTTTTTGCTCAGAATTTGCGAATTCCATATCAATGGAATCAAGCATTAGCAATTAGGGTAAATGATGAGTTGGATGTTGATGCTTTACGGGTTGCTTTATTGGGGTTAGTGAATCATCATGATGCTTTGCGTTTAGGATTTAAGGGTAATGGAGAGTTGTGGGAACAGTTTTATGCTGGACCTGGGGTTGCACCATCTTTACGTATCAAAAATTTTGGTAGTTATCCTTATGATTTGCAAGCTTATGCTTTGCAACTTGTTGTGGAGGAGGAACAGTCAAGTTTTCGTTTAGATAGTCCTCCTTTGTTGCGGGTTCTTTACGCTAAGAATTTAGAAGAATATGGTAATGTGCTGTATTTGTTTGCGCACCATTTGGTTGTGGATGGAGTTTCTTGGCGGATTTTAATTGAGGATTTAATCCATGGTTATCAACAAGCTGTGGATCAGAAACCAGTTTCTTTCCCTGGGAAAACTTCTTCCTATAGGCAATGGACGGAGTTTTTAAAAACTTTGGCACAGTCGGAGGAAGTTACTGGGGATATTCCATATTGGCAAGAAATTCTATCAGTTGAAGGCGAAACTTTACCTGTTGATGATGATGTTGTGGAGGAGAATAATACGGTAGAGAATTCGGCAGTTGAGTCTGTACGAATGTCTGCTACGGAAACTCTAGCTTTGCTGCAAACAGCAACTGTAAATTATCACGCTGGGATTCAAGAAATTCTCCTGGCTGCTTTTGGGAAAACTCTTACAGATTGGAGTGGTTTAAATCAAGTTATTGTGGATTTAGAAGGACATGGAAGGGAAGATTTAAACCATGGATTGGATTTATCAAGAACTGTGGGTTGGTTTACTTCTATTTATCCTGTTTTGCTGAAGAAGTCCCAGGAAAATATAGACCATGAAACTTTGTTGAAAGAAGTTAAACAGCAAATGCGCAGTATTCCTCATCATGGAATTAGTTATGGTTTGCTGCGTTATTTAAATAATCAAGCCATTGCTGAATTAAGGGATGATTCTTGTGAACAAGGGACGGGCAAAATGCCCATCCCACCTGAGGAAATACAAGGGACAGGCAAGATTCCTATCCCACAAACCCCTCAGAGTCATCCTGCATTTATGCAACACCACAATGAAGAAACTAGAGGAGAAAAGTTAGTTAATGGGAGTAAAGCTGAAGTTAGTTTTAATTATTTAGGACAGATAGATAATCAACAGCAAAATGAGCTTTTTAGTCTCAGTAATGCCCCTACGGGTTTGGGAATTTCTCCCACAGAACAACGTCCTTATCTTTTGGCTGTGAATGCACGAGTGCAAGGAGAATGTTTACAAATTGATTGGTCTTATAGTAAATGTATTTATCGTCAAGAAACTATAGCTTATCTGGCACAACGCTATCTTGACAACCTGCGTTTATATTTGCAAGAATCCTCTAACAATCAATCATCTTTCTATATTAGTAGTGATTTTGGTTTGGTGGATTTGAGTGAAACAGAACTCGATTCTATTTTAGAAGATTTAGAAGATTTAGAAGATTTAGAAGAAACTGAAGTATGAAACTTAAAGATAAAATTGAAAATATTTTTCCTTTAACTCCTTTACAAAAAGGGTTGCTGTTCCACTCTCTGTATAATCCAGAATCTGCGGTTTATTTTGAACAGTTACATTGTCGTTTAGAGGGTAATGTTTCTATAAACGCGGTCAATCAAGCATGGCAAACTTTGGTTAATCGCCATCCTATTTTACGTACTGCTATTATTACTAAAGGACAAACAGAACCTGTACAAGTTGTCTTTCGGGATATTAATTTTAAAGTTGCTCAACAAGATTGGCGTGGTTTAAGTAGTTCTGCACAAGAAGAACGTTTACAAACATTTTTGGAGTCAGATTCTCGTCAAGGATTTGTAATTAATCGTCCTCCTTTAATGCGGGTAACTTTAATTCGTTTGGATGAAGAATGTTGGGAGATGGTATGGAGTCACCACCATTTACTTTTGGATGGTTGGTCGCAAACTCCTTTGATGCGGGAGTTCTTTTTGCTGCATAAGGCTATTGCGGAAAATGTAGAAATATCATTACCTCCAACTCGTCCCTTTAGTGATTTACTGAATTGGATTAAACAGAAAAACCCCGATGAGGAACAAGCATTTTGGCGTAATTATATCGGGGGTTTTGAAAGTCATACTCCTTTGTTAATGATGCCTAATAGAAAACCATCTAACACAGGGAAAAGTGTAGAAATTAGGCTGAAGATAAATAAGGAAGAAACTGCATTACTTAATCAACTAGGACGTAAAAGTAATGTGACTTTGAATACGATTATTCAAGGTGCTTGGGCAATTTTATTAAATCGTTATAGTCGTAACCAAGATATTGTTTATGGAATTACTGTAGCTGGACGTCCTCCAGAATTACCTGGGGTGGAAAGTATGATTGGTCCTTTTATTAATACTTTGCCATTACGGGTATCAGTTCCTGGAGAAGTAAATCTAGATAAATGGTTGCAAGACTTACAACAACAACAGGTACAAATCCGCAACTTTGAACATTCCAGTCTTTTAGATATCCAACGTCAAAGTGATGTACCCCTAGGACAACCTCTGTTTGAAAGTCTTTTGGCTTTTGAGAATTTCCCGGTGGATAAATCTTTAAAAGCGGAAGATTTTGGTCTTTTTATTACTAAAGTATCTTTCTTTGAAAAAACCCATTATCCCCTAACTCTGGTGGTAATTCCGGGAGAGGAAATTTTATTTAAACTAACCTACGATTGCGATCGCTTCCAGTCGGAGGGAATGGAACTACTACTGCAACATTTGCACCAACTGTTGTTAAATATGGTGGAACATTCCCAAGCAGCTTTGGGGAGATTGTGTTTGCTGGAGGAGGGAATAGGGAATAGGGAACAGGGAATAGGGAACAGGGAAGAAGGAATTGGGAGGAGAACAACTTTAAAGGAATGGTTTGCTGATACTGTCAGAAAATATGGCGATCGCATTGCTTTGGTTGATGGTTCCGAAACTATAACCTATGGTGAATTGAATTCCCGTGCTAATCAATTTGCTCATTTCTTACAAAAGCAAGGGGTTGGACGAGATAAAAAGGTCGTTATTTGTTTGCAACGTTCCCAAGAACTAATTCTAGCTATGCTGGGTGTGGTAAAAGCGGGAGGGGTTTATGTCCCTGTCGATCCAGCATATCCTCCTGAGAGAATAGAATATACAGTTAGTGATTGCGAAGCACAACTGATTTTAACCACCACTGCTTTATCTTCCCTGTTACCCCAATCGGTTCCTATGGTGTTTATGGATGGGGAAAATGGAGTCGATTTAGAACCAATTACTGAACCAGTCCAAGAAACCCCTAGTCCTAATCAGGGAGCATATGTTATTTATACTTCTGGTTCCACTGGTAAACCCAAGGGTGTGTTGGTAAGTCAAAGTAATGTTACCCGGTTGTTTAAAAGTACCGAACATTGGTTTGGATTTAATCAGGAAGATATTTGGACATTTTTCCATTCCTTCGCTTTTGATTTCTCAGTTTGGGAAATTTGGGGTGCTTTACTTTATGGAGGAAAACTAGTAATTGTTCCCTATGGTTTAAGTCGCGATCCTCGTAGTTTTCTGCAATTAATCCGGGAACAAAAGGTTACTGTCCTCAACCAAACACCATCCGCTTTTACCCAGTTACTTGTAGCGGAAGATGCTGCACCAACAACAACACCCACTACTTTAAGGTATATCATCTTTGGTGGAGAAGCCTTAAATTTACAAAGTCTGCGTCCCTGGTTTGAACGTCATGGGGAAGAGAGAACCAGACTCGTAAATATGTACGGTATTACAGAAACTACGGTTCATGTCACCTATCGACCTATTACCCGTGCAGATTTAGAAAATGCATCTGGTAGCGTTATCGGTCAACCAATCCCAGATTTGCAAATATATCTGTTGGACTCCTATGGAAATCAAGTTCCTACTGGGGTGATTGGGGAAATTTATGTTGGTGGTGCGGGGGTTGCTTGTGGTTATTTAAATAAACCCCAACAAAATCAACAACGCTTTGTTAGCAATCCCTTTGATCAAAATGGTTCCAGTAGACTCTATCGCACCGGGGATTTGGGTCGTTTTCTCACCAATGGAGACCTAGAATATCTGGGACGTTTAGATCATCAGGTGAAAATTCGCGGTTTCCGCATCGAAATCGGAGAAATACAAGTAGCAATCTCCCAGTTTCCCGGAGTCCAAGAAAATCTGGTGCTGGTTTATGGTGATGGAGGAGACCAACAACAGTTAATTGCTTATCTAGTTTGCGAACCAGGGACACAACCAACCATTGAAACCCTACGTCGTCATCTACAACAGCACCTACCTGATTATATGGTGCCATCCCAATTTATTTATTTAGATAAATTTCCCCTTACAGCTAATGGTAAAATTGACCGTCAAGCACTCCCAACTCCAGAAATCAACAGAGACAACCTAGAAATTGCTTTTGTTCCACCAGAAAACGAAGAAGAAGAAATTCTCGCTCAAATTTGGCAAAAAGTCCTCAGAGTAGATAGAG
The DNA here is from genome assembly GCA_030065825.1 of Nostocaceae cyanobacterium. Lineage (GTDB taxonomy): Bacteria > Cyanobacteriota > Cyanobacteriia > Cyanobacteriales > Nostocaceae > JASJCY01. The sequence goes on from JASJCY010000004.1 coordinate 64,549, forward strand.
TAGGAAGATTTGATAATTACTTTGTTCTGGGAGGAGACTCCATCCGTAGCATTCGGGTTTGTTCCCTCGCAGAAGCTGCGGGATTAAAGGTAGAGTTAGAAGAAGTCTTTTCTCACCCCGTATTATCAGAACTAGCTACATCAATTCGGGAAAAGAAAGCACAAGCAACAGAACAAGCAACCCTCACCGAACCATTTGCACTTGTAGCTGCAAAAGACCGAGAAAAACTGCAAAATTGGGCAATTGACGCTTATCCCCTAGCACAACTACAAGCAGGTATGCTGTTTGAGAGTGATTACACCCAAGAGGTTACAGCTTATAATGACCTATTTGGGTTCCGTGTGCATATGCCTTTTGACTTAAAAATTTGGTCACAAGCTTATGCACAGATGTATGACAGACATCCCATATTGCGCACAGGATTCTATATGGGAGAATTTAGCCAACCCCTCCAGGTAATTCCCCAAAAGACCCCAGAAGCGAAAATCATTTTTACAGATTTAACTGGTCTTAGTTCTGATCAACAACAAGCCAATTTACAATCATTTTATCACCAAGAGCGCTTAAATCGATTTGACTGGTCAAATCCACCCCTAATCAGATTTTATCTCCATCGCTTGGATGAGCAAACTCTACATTTAACCTTTGCTGTCCACCATGCAATTTTAGATGGATGGAGTCTCTCCGTATTTATTGCTGAACTCACCAGTTTGTACTTCCATCTTCTAGACGGAAGAGTTCCCTCACTACCCCCATCTCCTCAATTACAATATTCCCGATTTATCGCTTTAGAACAATCAGCACTCAACAGCGAAAATCAACGCTCATTTTGGCAAAAACAACTAACAGGAATTCCCTTTACTAAACTGCCACGATATTCCTCCTCTATAAACAAGAAAGGAACCACAAAAATGGCGAGAGTGGATATTGTCCTGCCAAAATCTATTACATCGGGACTCAAGCAACTCTCCCAAAATAATGGTATTCCTTTAAAAACAGTCCTGCTAGCAATCCATATGCGATTGCTTGGTTTTTGCGCTGGTGAACAAGAAGTAGTAACTGGACTAATTTGTAATGGCAGACCCACAGAACCAGATGGCGATCGCACCTTAGGATTGTTTCTGAATACTTTACCGTTTCGTCTGCAATTAGACGGTGGTTCTTGGATTGATTTAATTAAACAAACCTTTGATGCTGAACAAGGGTTAATGCCTAATCGTCGTTTTCCCTTTGCAGAAATTCAGCGAATGCATGGTCACCAACCACTGTACGAAACTGTTTTTAACTTTGTCCACTTCCATGTTTATCAGGGAATCTTGCAACTGCGGGACGTAGAATTACTTGAATCTAAATCCTTTGATGAAACCAATATTCCTTTGAGTGTAAATTGGAGTCAAGATGTTTTATCCGAAGATTTATTCTTTAACATCACCTACGACAGCAACGAATTTAATCAACAACAAGTTGAAGCAATTGCCGATTACTGTACCCAAATCTGTGCTGCTGCTGCAACCAATCCCCAAAGTAACTATGCAAATACAAAAATAGAACTCAAAGATGTAGGGATTGGAGGACGTGGAGAGGTAATTTTACCAGCTATTAATCCCCAATATTTAACCAGTGAATATGTCCATTCCCTGTTTGAACTCCAAGCAGCCCAAAATCCAGAAACAATTGCCGTTGTCTATGAAAATCAAACTTGGACAAGAAGTCAATTAAATCAAAAAGCTAACCAACTAGCCAGATTTTTACGCTCCCAAGGAATTGATTTAGACCAACCCGTGGGAATCTGTTTAGAACGCTCCTTAGAAATGGTTTACGCCATTTTAGCAGTTCTCAAATCAGGTGGTTGTTATGTACCCATAGACCCCCATTATCCTATTAGTAGAATCCACTCCATGATTGAGGATTCTCGAACTAATTTGGTGCTAACTGACTCCAAAATAGCTGCTTCACTTTTGGCAGATTTAAACACTAACGTCCTGTTCTTAGACCAATTAGAATCAGAAATTTCTGCCCAACCAAACCACAACTTAGAAATTCCCATTTATCCAGAAAATATAGCCTATTTAATCTTCACCTCTGGTTCCACTGGAAGAGCAAAAGGAATTGCAATTTCTCACCAATCTTTAGCACACCATATGGCTTGGTTTGTAGAAGAATTAGGGATGAATAGCAACGATGTATTTCTGCAAAAAACACCATTTAGTTTTGACGGTTCCATCTGGGAATTTTGGGGTCCTTTAATGACTGGTGCAAAACTAGTAATGGCTAAACCAGGAGGACATCAAGACGCTGCTTATTTAATGCAAACAATCCAAAAGCAACAGATAACAATTTTGCAAGTAGTACCTACCTTATTAGAGATTCTTTTGGATGAACCAGAGTTACTTAAATGTTCCAGTTTACGACTAGTATTATCTGGTGGTGAAGCACTCAAAAAACGAGTACTAGATAAATTTAACCAAACCCTAGGACTTAACGCTAGTAGCAAAAATCACCAAAATCAGCATAAGCAGGCAGAGCCTCCAAACCCTGGTAACCAGGCTGAGCCTAGTTACCAGAAGAGTATCCCTGGCTACCAGCGTCACGCTGGTAGCCAAGATCAAGAGACTCTGGCTCTTACTGAGACTGGTACTGGTAACCAAAATCACCGGAAGCAGGCGGAGCCTCCAAACCCTGGTAACCAGGCTGAGCCTGGTTACGAGAATGTAGAGCCTCTGGCTCTTGGTAACCAAAATTACCAGAATCAGGGTGTTGAAATAGTTAATATCTACGGACCTGCAGAAGCGACCTTAAATGCATCTTTCCACCGCTGTCAGGAGAATGAACAAACAGATACTGTTCCCATTGGAGGACCCCTTCCTAATACTTATTTGTATATTTTAGACCCCCATGGACAACCTGTACCTATGGGTACACCGGGAGAATTGTATATTGGGGGACTGCAATTAGCTCGTGGTTATTGGTATGCATCTAGACTAACTGCGGAACGGTTTTTACCTAATCCTTTTTCAGGAAAACCGGGCGATCGCATGTATCGTTCAGGGGATAGGGTAAGGCTGTTACCCAGTGGAAAGTTGGAGTTTCTCGGTCGCATAGACCACCAAATCAAGGTTCGGGGTTTCCGGGTGGAAACTGGTGAAATTATCAGTGTTTTGGAAGCTCAATCCCATGTGGTGAAAGCGATGGTGAAAGCGTTTTCTACACCTAATAAGCCTAATCGATTGGTGGCTTATGTGCAGATGCAATCACCACCAGAATATTGGCAAGAAATGTTACGCTTCCAGGTACGTAATGCTCTTCCTGATTATATGGTGCCATCTCTGTTTGTGGGAGTGGATAGTTTTCCTTTGTTACCCAATGGGAAGATTAACATCAATGCTTTACAGGAACCGGAATCGGAAGAGATTGCTGTTAGAACTAATTATGTTGCACCCCGTAATGAAGTTGAGACTATATTGACCCAAATTTGGCAAGATGTTCTCAAGGTATCCCATGTGGGAATTGACCATGATTTCTTTGAGTTGGGTGGGGATTCTATAGTTTCATTACAAATCATTGCCAAAGCTAAGGCTTATGGTATCCATTTTAGTCCGGCAGATATCTTTAAGCATTCTTCGATTGCGCGGTTAGCACCCCATATTCAGCACCCTGTAGGGGTGCAATGCTTGCACCCAGAACACCCAGAACACCCAGAACACCCAGAACACCCAGAACTAGGAAAGATTTTGTTGACGGAAGGGGAAGTTCCTTTGACTCCTATTCAGCAATGGTTTTTCCAACAGTCCTTGGTTCATCCACAACAGTCTAATCAAGCCATTTTGCTGGATTTAAAGTCAAAGATTTCTCCTGGAAAATTAGAAGGGATTTTGGAGCAAATTACTGCAAATCATGAAGCTTTTCGTTTGAGGTTCCCTCAGCACTCAGATGGGTGGAAACAGTATTTGGTCAAGGATGGAGTTACTATTGCTTTTGATACGGTTGATTTGAAGGGAATAGGGAATAGGGAACTCTTAACAGGGAATAGGGAACCGTCAGAAGAACTGGAACAGGAAATAGCAGCTATTGCTAGTCAGTTTCATGGACAACTTGATTTAGAACATGGTCCTTTAGCACGTGCTGTGTATTTCCAAACTGGTGAGGATAGTGCAAATAAACTGCTGCTAATTATCCACCATTTAATTGTAGATGGAGTTTCTTGGCGTGTGCTACTGCAAGATTTGGCGATCGCTATGGAAGCTTCTGGGGATATTCCTTTATCTAGCGCTAGAGCTGGTTTTGCTCAATATGCTCTACAATTGCATCAACACCAGATGTCTGAATGGGAAACTGACTTAGAATTTTGGCAAAAACAACAGGTTTCTAATCCCTTGCTACCCCTGGATTTGACACAAGATTTGGCTGGTAACACTGAAGGGAGTACAGCTCAAATTGAGTGTAACTTTAGCCAGAGTGAAACTGAGAGTTTGCTGTATGAGTTAACTCGCACTCGTCAAGCTAAGATTCAGGAGAGTTTGCTGACAGTGCTTTTGCAAGCGGTTAGCGATTGGACTGGTGAATCAGAAATAGCGATCGCCACAGAAAGTCATGGACGGGATAATAATCTTACCAATGTTGATATTTTGCAGTCTGTGGGTTGGTTTACGTCGCTGTTCCCTTTGCGGTTGTCAAGGGAAGGTGATGATTTGTTGAGTAATTTGGAGGGTGTCAAGTCGCTGTTGCGGGAATTACCCCATAATGGATTTTCCTATGGTTTGCTTAAGAGTAAATCGGAGTTCGCTGGTTCCCTACCCGAGATTCCCCAGGGAATTGTGTTTAACTACCTGGGACAGTTTGATGATAATTTCCCCACTACAGCACCTTTTTCTCCCTCTTTGTTAGACTCAGGAGTTGCTAATCATCCCCAGAATCAGCGTTACTTCCAGCTAGAAGTTGTGGGTTTGATTTTCAATGGTAAATTGCAAATAAGATTTGTCTATAGCCAAGCATTGCATCGAGAAAGCACAATTCGTCAATTAGCAGATAAGTTTTCTCGTTGTTTAAAGACTCTGTTAGCTGAAAGTCGAACCAGGAAAGAGAGTCGCACCCCTGCTGATTTTCCTTTAGCTTCTGTGAATAGGGAACAATTAGCTGTGGTTTTAGAGGAAACCTCTGATGTAGAAGATATTTATCCCTTGTCTCCCGTGCAGGAGGGAATGGTTTTCCATGCCAATTATGATAGTGGAAATGGTGCTTACATCCAACAGGTGACAGGGGAAGTTAGCGGAGACTTGGATATTGCTTTGTTCCAAAAAGCTTGGGAATATACTCTCCAACGACATCCCAGTTTACGGACTTCCTTTGTAATTCGGGATTTACCACAACCATTACAGCGGGTTCATCGTCAAATCAGTTTACCCTTTGCATACCATGATTGGTCTGGTTTGAATACAGGTGAAATTGCCCAAAAATGGCAAGAGTTATTAACTACAGAACGTCAACAAAACTTCTCCTTAGAAATACCGCCATTAATGCGTTTAAATTTGGTGAAAACCGAAGAGCAAAAATGGCAGTTTTTATGGACTCATCACCATTTGTTGATGGATGGTTGGTCTTTACCCCTCATTTTTACAGATGTAATTAATTGCTACAAAGCACAGCAACAAGGACAACTCTTAAATTGGCGACAACCACCAGCTTACCGTGACTTTATTCACTGGTTGAGTGTTCAATCTTCCAGCGCTGCAAAAACTTTCTGGTCTAATCAACTCCAGGGTTTACAGTCCGCAACCAGCTTAGGACTAAGTAATCCCGCACCCGGAACTTCAGATTACCAAGTTTTGCAAACCACTCTGGGTGAAGAGGTCTATACCAAACTAACGGCATTTGCCCAAAGAAATAAAGTAACTATTAACACCTTAATCCAGGGTGCTTGGAGTCTGCTGTTAAGTCGCTATAGCGGTGATGAAGACATTGTCTTGGGAATTACCGTATCAGGTCGTCCCCCAGAATTAGCCAATGCAGGGGAAATAGTTGGTCTGTTTATCAATACCTTGCCCCTACGAGTTAGACTTGATGCCGCATCCACCCTCAAATCTTGGTTGCAAACCCTACGAGATTCCACCCAGGAAATAAATCAATATTCTTACAGTCGTTTAGTAGACATTCAGGGGTGGAGTGATATTCCTAGGGGACAACCATTGTTTGAATCCATTGTTGTCTACGAAAACTACCCCGTTGCTGAAAGTCTGCGCAAAAACTCCGGTGACTTGACTGTCCATTCCGTTGAATCCCTAGAAAAGACTCATTACCCCGTCACCCTCTATGCTTTGCCTAGTAAAGATTTGTTGCTAAAACTTGCTTTTGCCGAGAATGTAGGCACTAGTGCCCAACGTCAACAACTCCTCCAGGGATTAGTACAAATTCTGTCTGTATTTGCTGACTCTGCACCAGAATTTATTGGGGATATTGGACTGATAAACCAAGCACAAACAGATAACTTGCTGCAAAATGCCTCTAACCACAAATATCAACTCCTGTCCCAAACCCTAAGAGATGACACCCAAATTACAGTCCAACAAATTGTCACTCAGCAAGCATCTTTGACACCCGATGCACCCGCAGTCCAATGGCAAGACAGTTTACTCACCTATAGAGAATTAGAACATAGATCCAATCAAATCGCTCATGCTCTGATTGAATTGGGAGTCAAAAGGGAAACCCTGGTGGGAATATGTTTAGAACGTCATGGTGGTTTATTAGTAGCATTACTTGGTATTCTCAAAGCTGGTGCTGCTTATGTACCCTTAGATCCTGGTTTCCCCCAAGAACGTCTTGACTTTATGGTTGCAGATAGCGGTGTACAGATAACAATTGCAGATAATGCCACCGTCAGCCAAATTAACCATATATCTGCCCAAGTGCTGCTGATTGACCAAGCAGGTTTAATCACTACTGAACAACCCCATACAGCATTACCAGAAATTACCGATAATCAATCCCTGGCATATGTAATTTATACCTCTGGTTCCACAGGTAAACCCAAAGGAGTACAAATCTCACATCACGCTTTAGTCAACTTACTCCTGAGTTTCCGGGAACAACCAGGACTAAGCAATAGTGACGTTCTAGTAGCAGTCACCACCCTATCCTTTGATATATCCATTTTAGAACTATTTCTACCCCTGATAAGTGGAGCAAAATTGGTAGTTGCAAGTCGGGAAACCGTGCGGGATGGATTTGAATTAAAACAACTCCTAGAAGAATCCCAAGCAACAGTAATGCAAGCTACTCCTGCAACTTGGAGACTGCTTTTAGCTGCAGATTGGCAACCCAATGGTGCTTTCCGTGGTTTCTGCGGTGGAGAAGCCATACCCCTTGATTTAGCTGCATCCCTTCTCCATTTAGATGTCCAACTGTGGAACGTTTACGGTCCGACTGAAACCACAATTTGGTCCACCTCCAAAGCCATAAACCAACCCCAAGACGTGCTTTCTATTGGTAAAGGAATTGCCAATACCTCAGTTTATGTTCTAGATAACGCAGGTAATCTAGTCCCCCCAGGGGTGATTGGGAGAGTCTTTATCGCTGGTGCTGGACTAGCACGGGGTTACTTTGGTCAACCCCAACTCACAAGTTTAAAATTTGTCCCCAATCCCTTCTCCCAAAACCCCGGAGAACGATTATATGACACAGGAGACTTGGGACGTTTACTCCCTAATGGTGAAATTGAATTTCTCGGTCGTGGAGACTTTCAAGTTAAAATACGCGGTTTCCGCATTGAACTAGGAGATATTGAAACCGTATTAGCAAATCATCCAGGAATTACTCAAGTAGTTGTGCAACCTTCTGGAGAAAACCCCTCAGACAAAAAACTAGTTGCTTATCTAGTCCCTAAACCCAATACCCAAAAACCCACCATCGAAACCCTGCGGTCATACTTACTAGAAAAATTACCCGACTACATGATTCCTACTGCTTGGGTATTCCTAGATTCTATGCCTTTAACACCAAATAATAAGATAAATAGAAAAGCCCTAAAACCACTTTCTCAAATTGATGATTCCACAAATTACATAGCACCAAAAAATGTAATTGAAGAAGCATTAACCGAAATTTGGCAAGAACTAATTCAGGTCGAAAAAATAGGAATCCAAGATAACTTTTTTGAACTAGGAGGACATTCTTTAATCGCAGCCCAAATTCATGCCCGCATGAAAAAAATCTTTGCTATCGACTTCTCCCTCAGAGAACTATTTGACTCTCCCACCATTGAAAAAACAGCCCTCCTACTCTTACAACAAGAAACACAATCCGGACGGACTGAAAAAATATCCCGAGCCTTTTTACGCATGAAACGCATGACACCATCAGAAAAAGCCCAAATCCTCGCCCAAAAACGTAAAAATAATTAAACCCATAGTTTTTTATTGACCGGTTTTTGTTCCCTATTCCCTATTCCCCATTCCCTTTTAACAGAGATTCAATCATGAAATTACTAGTAACAGGATCATCAGGACTAATTGGTTCCGAAGTGTGCCTACATTTTGCCAAACAAGGTTGGAAAATTCACGGTCTTGATAATAACCAAAGAGCTATTTCTTTTAGACCTCAAGGGGATACACGCTGGAATCAACGACGTTTAAAAACTCTGATTCCAGACTTTGTACATCATGAAATAGATATTCGCGATCGCCAAGGAATTCTCGATTTAATTGAGAACCTTCAACCCGATGCTATTGTTCATACAACAGCCCAACCTAGCCACAATTTAGCAGCAACTATTCCCTTTGATGACTTTGATACCAATGCTGTAGGTACATTAAATCTTTTAGAAGCAACTCGCCAATTTGCACCATCATCTCCAGTCCTCAGGTGCCGGAATTATGATTCTACCTGATCAACTCAATCCCCAAAGGTTACGACAAGCAGCCCAACAAATATTAAATGATCCATCCTTCCGGGCAAACAGTGGTCGTCTCGGTGATGCCTGTCCTGCTGCTGGAGGGGCAAAACACTTGCATAAATTAATACAACAATATCTCTCAAATCCAGATTATGACTACGGTGTGATTACCTCATCAAAGAAATAACACCATTAGAAAAAGTTAAACTACTGAAATAGAAGGATAAAAATGATTGAAAACAACCTAAAAAGATGAAAGATATCAATCAACTAATTGCACTAATTCGTGAACTTCGTGATTTTACCCTGTTATGGCTGGGACAATCCCTGTCTGAAATCGGTAACCGTCTCACAGGATTTGGTTTAAGTATTTGGGTATATCAAAACACTCACGAAGTTACAGAATTAAGTATAGTTGTTTTTTTTACAACATTGCCCGGTGTATTAATCACTCCCTTTGTGGGTGCCTTGGTAGATAGGTGGAATCGAAAATGGACAATTATTGTCAGTGAAGTATTTGCGGCTTTAATTACACTTGCCCTTGCACTACTGCTAATAACTGGCAATCTACAAATTTGGCATACCTATATTTCTGCATTTTTTACCTCGGTATGTGGTTCTTTTCAAATGACTGCTAAAGCTGCTGCCCTACCTATGATAGTTCCTAGCAATCAGATGGGGAGGGCTAATGGTTTGATTCAGTTTAGTACAGGAGTCGGACAACTAGCTGCACCAGTTTTAGCAGGTATAATTATCGCCACCCTACAACTCCAGGGTTTGCTGTTGGTTGACTTATCTAGCTATTTTATTGGATTTTTGACCCTATTGCTTGTGAAAATCCCTCAACCTAAAACTACCACCTCAACTCAAGGTATTCGTACCATCTTCAATGATATTATTTATGCTTGGCAAAAAATTTCATCTCACCTGTTTTTGCTGATATTACTGGTGTTTATGACAATTAGTTTCTTCCTTAATGGGATGACAAATGTCTTGATTAATCCGCTGATATTGTCTTTGTTTTCGGCGCAAACATTTGGAAAAATAATGTCAATTGCTGGCTGTGGTATGGTTGCAGGAAGCCTGCTTATGAGTATCTGGGGAGGAGGTAAAAGACTCGTTAATTCTCTATTTATTTTTTCTGCTTTAAATGGGATAGGTTTAATTATCGCTGGTATCAAACCTTCTATTTACACAATCACTTTAGGGATTTTTATTTCATATTTTACCCTACCTATTGTTCTGAGTACTAATAGTACAATTTGGCAAAATAGCTTCCACCCCAATGTTCAAGGACGGATTATTTCTTTGTTCGGTACATTCACAGGCTTGGGCTTAGCTTTAGGAAATATCAGTGCTAGTCCCCTAGCTGACAAAATTTTGTCACCTATGTTATTCCCTGGTGGATTGCTTGCTAACAATATTGGATTATTAATTGAAACTGGTCAAGGACGGGGAATTGGTTTTTTGATGGTTATAGAAGGACTGTTATTTTTTGTGATATCACTTAGCTTTTACAATTATTTCGCCTTTCAAACCATAGATGAAGAAATGTTAGTTGTTGATGAAGAAATAGTAGATGAAGAAACAATTAATAGGTTGGTTAATAAACGCAACAAAGTAACAAGTTCTTAATGGCAATAACAGGTGTTTGATTTAGTCTAAATAAATAGACAAAACAAATTCAACTTGATAATCATTGGGGGGTATTTGTGGATGGAAAATTTCACTACTACAACGGACGAAGATACTATGAACCTACACCAGTGGGTTGCTGAACCATCTGGAACATTACAGATTCGGTCAATGTCAGATGGAGATGGAATTAGTCATAAAATTCGTTTTTCTCTAGTAATTCCTACTTATAATGAATCTGCAAATATCGCCAATTTAATCAGCAAATTAAGCTTTGTATTGGATACTGTGCTACCTTCCCAGTACGAGTTAATCGTTGTCGATGATAATAGTCCAGATGGTACTTGGGAAATTGCTCAATCCCTGACAACTGAATATCCTCAACTACGAGTAATGCGACGCACAAGGGAACGGGGTCTTTCCTCAGCAGTGATTCGTGGGTGGCAAGTCGCATCCGGTGAGATATTGGGTGTGATTGATGGTGATTTGCAACATCCCCCAACAGCGCTACTGCAAATGTTAGCAGCAGTTGAGGAAGGAGCAGATTTAGTTGTTGCTAGTCGCTATGTCACAGGTGGTGGAGTCAGTAATTGGCACATTATCAGACGTTTCTTGTCTCGTGGTGCCCAATTCTTGGGATTGATACTTCTACCAGGGGTTCTCAGTCGGGTTTCAGACCCCATGAGTGGTTATTTTATAGTCCGTCGGGGAGCGATCGCCAATAAAATCCTTAATCCCGTAGGATACAAAATTTTACTGGAAGTAATCGCTAAGGGAGAAGTAAACCAAGTATCAGAAGTTGGCTATGTTTTTCAAGAACGTCTGGAGGGTGAAACAAAAGTCACCTCTAGACATTATGTGGATTATTTGCGTCACTTGTTGCGTCTGCGTTTCAATGTTGGTGTCCAGGAGAAAAAGGATTTTCTACAGCAAAAACGACCCCCGATTTGGTTAAAAATCTTAGTAATTAGCCTGATTGGTTTAGGGATTTTCTTCCGTTTTGCCCACCTAGGACAAAAAGTTTCCTGCTGTGATGAATCTTGGACATCCTTAGCAATTTCTGGTCACACGGTAGCTGAGGTAAAAGAGGAAGTTTTTCACCATCAAGGTACAATTCCTATTACCAATTTCCACAAATATCAACACATTAATCCAGACCGTGATGTGGCTGATACGGTAAATTATTTAATCACCTCAGACCCCCAACATCCCCCCTTATATTATGTAATGGCGAGATTATGGACGCAAGTTTTTGGGGATTCCCCGACTGGGGTGAGGAGTTTATCAGCAATTATGAGTTTGTTGATATTTCCTAGTGTCTATTGGCTGTGTTTAGAGTTATTTAAATCCCCAATTGTAGGATGGATAGGGATGGCTTTGATAGCCGTTTCTCCCTTACAGATATTGTTTGCTCAAGAAGCACGTCAATATAGTTTGTGGATGGTAACAATTCTAGTATCAACTGCTGCTTTATTAAAAGCCATCCGTCGGCAAACTAAAGGTGACTGGGCTGTGTATACCCTCACTTTAGCCTTGGGCTTATACACCCATTTATTTACTGTTTTGGTAATGATAATTCATGGTCTTTATCTGTTTGTTCAACAACAGTTTCGCTTCAGCAAAACCTTAATAAATTATCTCCTTGGCACCATTGCTGCCTGTTTGATGTTTTTACCCTGGTTGATTGTGATTGTCACCCACATTCAGACAACAGTAGAGTTAACTTCAGGGTGGACATTAAAAATGATTAATAATCCCTTTGAACTCATCGCTATTTGCTTAATTCGAGTCAGCAGAACATTTTTTGATTTTAATTTAACTTCAGATACATTCTGGATTGATAGTTTAGCTGTAGAAGGTTCTTTATACTATAGTATTCCTGGATTAATATTCAGTTTAGCTTTGATTATTTATTTGGGATATTCGCTTGTCAAATTACCTCACAAAAAAAACAGTTTATTGCTTGTTTTCTTGGGAGGACTCTTTGGTCTATTCTTAATCATCTATGACCTAACTTCTGGAGGAATTCGCTCCCTGCAACTCCGCTACCAATTGCCTTTATATCTAAGTATAGAAATCCTCCTAGCCTATGTTGTAACTTTCCATATTTTCTCACAACATATTTGGCGGCAAAAAATTGGGCAATTTATGATACTGGGATTACTAATGGTTGGATTAATTTCAGATGTGAAAATTTTCTCCTCCCAGAATTGGTGGACTCAATTAAATAGCAAATTTATCATCCAAACAGAACAAATTCTCAATCAATCAGAGAAACCTTTATTGGTAATTAATGACTCTTCTATTAATTTAGGAGATGTCCTCACCTTAAGTCATAATTTGTCCAAAGTTCATTTATTACCAATAGCAGACAATAATCTGGTTCCTATTCCCCAGAACTATACTCATATTTTCTTTCTGCAAAATAATAGTATTTTATTCCAGCAACTAAAGCAGAATCAAAACTACTCCTTGACAACAATTAAAACCCTGAAACCATCAGGAGGTTTGTGGCAATTCCAGAAAATTAAACAATCCTAAACGAAGTCAAAAGTCACATATACCTGCAAAGAGGTTGCTCTGATGCGTCTTGTAAAAGTCAAACAGTTTATAGGATAGACTTTTGAGCAATTTTAAATGTTCTATAGCGGTTTGCCGTTGATTACAATACAAAGGAAATCGGTGAAATTAGGGGGATGTCCATTCTACTATTATTGTATTTGCATAAGAGTGAAAACCGCTATATTTACGCCCTCGCTGTACTAGAACTGCTGTGGGTCATTTCAATTATCAATTATCACTTAAAAGCCTTTACCAATGACCAATGACAACCCTAACTAGCTCACTTTATTTGTATAATTTTACTTATCATTGTTGGAGATTGTACAAGTGGTCATGATAAAGTAAAAATATCAAGTGAGGAGAAACGGAATGAATCAGGATATTGAGGTTAATGGTCTCATAAATCGACTATCCTTTAGTTATTCCTGGGACTTTGTGAATCGGCTGATTCGTTTTGTCGTAGTGGGTTTAAGTGGTGTATTTGTAGATATGGGAGGATTCTATGTTTTGCATACCTTGCTGGGTTGGGTGTTAACTCCCAGCGCAATGCTTTCAACAGAATTGGCAATTATTAATAATTTCATCTGGAATGATGTGTGGACTTTTGCTGATGTGTCCTTGCAGCAACCCCTAATTACTCAACGGTTACAACGTTTTTTGAAGTTCAACTTAATTTGTTTATTGGGTCTGATTTTCAATATTTTAATTGTAGACTTTCTGTTTTACAAATTTGGGGTGAATGAATACATAGCAAAAGTGGTAGCTATTATTTTTGTGACCTTTTGGAACTTTGGGATCAATTTCAAGGTAAACTGGCAAGTAAGGAAGAAAGTAGACAGTAATTAATTGTCGTTACCCAAAAAACGGCTACAAATTTTGGCATCGCTGAAAGGGATGAATATGACTAGAGTGGGTATCCCTCCCACTTAAAAATATCAGCAACGGGTACAATCCCCATTTGACAAAACTATTAAAATCATCCCCCATTTATGCAACGTCCAAATTTCATCTCTGAGCGAATTTTATTAACATTCAACATTTCTAGTATATGCGATACTTTGACGAATACTGTGAAGTAGATCGAGACCCTAGGATTGCACCATTTACCTGGGTATTTAGAAGTGATGAGAAAATCTGCATTACTTTTGGTGTTCACTTGTCTAAACATCCAGATTATGGTCAAATAGCCTATGAGTTTAATGATGGACAGGGTTATTGTGATTTAGATCGCATCACAGCACAGACTGAAAATATTACAGAAAATGGCTTCAAAATGTTTTCAGTCACCTTACCACCTATCAGTAACGGGGGAGGATATAAATACAGATTAGGTTATGTAGATACCTTTGGTAATAAACATACCTGTGGGCAATCGCGTTTTGTGCTTGTCTGCGATGAAGCACCCCGATCAATAACTGAAATTCCATCAGAGTTTCTGGGGTATGCCAAGGATCAACCCCTCTATGGACCAAAACCAAGAATTAAAATGACATCGAGTCCCCAAAATTGGGACGCACGTCTGTTTTACTCTATAATCATAGATAGATTTTCCCGGGATTCTTACAGCAACCGCACTGGTTTAGGAGCAGTTAACTACGATCCTTCTTGTCCCTATGCAAGTCATGGTGGGACAATTCAGGGGGTGACCTCAAAGATAGAATACTTGAAGTCCCTGGGAGTGGGAGCTATTATCCTCAGTCCTGTCTATGTCAACGCTACAGACGGTTATCATGGCTACCATCCCATTCACCTGTTAATGGTTGATCCACGTTTGGGTACCCTCAACTGTGTGCGTGAGTTAGTTGCTGAAGCTCATAAAGCTGACATTGCCGTCATTTTAGATGTTGTTAACAATCATATCGCAGATAGCATTAATTGGGAACATTCTGGTGGTCCCAAGGAGGGAGAATTTAAATATATACAAGGTGATGACTCCGCAGTTCTGCCTTTTCCCGTAGAAGCACGTAACACATTGCTCTTCCACGGACCAGAATATACTGATATGGTGAATCAAAGACTGTTTGGTTTCCTGGAAGATTGGCGAACAGAAACAACTTATGTGCGTGAGTTATTGATTCAACATCTAAAATACTGGATTGCTCAAACAGATATTGATGGCTTCCGATATGATTCAGCTCGTCACGTTGGTCTTGATTTTTGGGAACCTTGTGTAGAAGAGATATCAAGGTATGCTAGCTATCTAGGAAAAAATCAATTTCTACAAATAGCTGAACACGCTGGTAGTAGTCATGAAGAAGTAATTGAATACAATAGTGCCAAATTCACAAATTTGATTGATTACCCTACCTATTATGCCGTTAAACACTCACTAACTGACAGCAATTGGCTAGGAGGATTGGCAGATTATTTTTGTGGTTTTCTAGCACCATCACAACCGTATCATGCTGGTTGGTGGAACAATTTGATGTTCCTTGATAACCAAGACACAAGTAGAATCTTTCATCATTTTTTGAGTCAAATACCAAGCCGAGATTATACTCGTATCCGTCTTCACTTTGCACTTGCTTGCTTGATTTTAGGACCGCAAATACCTTCTATTTATCAAGGAACAGAACAGGAGTTTTCTGGTGCTTTAGGAATGTATGAACGCCACGAAGGAGAGTGGATTGGTCATGATTGCTATGTGCGGGAAGATATGTTTGATAATCCTGCTTGTGTTTGGAAATTTGGTCCAATTAACCACAAATCCTTTGAGCCATACAGCACAAAACATGCAACTTTTTCACTGATTCGACAACTTAGTGAAATTCGCTTGCAAAACCCACTAATTCAAACTGGAACTCGCACTCTATTATGCTCTAGAAATAACGGTTTGTGGTGTGCAATCATTCATAGTCAAACTGGTGAACAGCCACTATTTATTGCCATGAACTTGGGAGCAACAGAAGTATTTGAACAGGCTTTAGAAATTCCTAGTTGGTATGGCGAATTCTTGGGAGTCGATATGCTCATCGCTACATCCGGTGGAGTATTTCATCTTGTGGAAAATGGTATGCGAATTAAACTTCCACCATTCACATTTGTCTTAGGACGACTCTTACAAAGTGAAAACAAAACTGTTGCATAACTCATTATCGAAAGCATACCAATTTTTCACAATTTAGTTGATTTTACAAGCCCCAACCTAGCCCAGATTGGGGTATTTCACCTAATAGGAATGTATTTTTTCCCTGAATTCCATAGTAGGGACGGGGTTACCCCGTCCGGACGGGGTTAACCCATCCTTAACCCGTCCCTATCCCTACTCACTCCTGTGTCCCATTCTTTTTTCAAATCGGTATATATATCCGTTGCTAAACCTCGTCCAAGTTGAAACCTGGAGTTTGTCAAAAGGGAATAGGGAACTCTTAACAGGGAATAGGGAATAGGGAATAGGGAATCAAAAACTATGGGTTTCAAAATAGACATGGTTTATATCTTTAAAATAGCCTCGAAAAAAACAAGAAACATTAAAGATTATGTAAATTATATTTTTATCGACTTGCGGTATTTACGGATTTCTGATTGAATTACCATATATAAACAAGTTTTCCCTTGAAATTAGGACTTATGCAACTGGCATATTCATACTATTTGGGTACTAAAGTACTGACTACGAACTAAAAATTACGTAAGTCCTGGAAATATCAGAACTTGTTTTCAGAAAAAGAGTGGTTCCAGTCTCTGGATTCATCGGGGTAATTACAGTTTCGATAAAAAAATCAAAATAAGTTAATACAACTTAATAAAAATCACAACCGGAGTTAATAAACTAGATGAAAAATAGACATAAATATTTGTTGGGATTAGCAGCAGCGATGATTCCCTTGGCAATCATGAACCCAGTACAAGCTGCTACCTTATTTACAACAAATCTCAATTCAGATTTAGTTCCTGATGTAGATTCCAATGCCACAGGTAGTGCAAGTTTTATTTTAAATGATGCTGAAGATGAACTGAAGTACGAAATTGAAATTCTCGGAGATATAGCTAATTTAGGATTAGAAAATACAGGGAATAAAGTCACAAAAGTCCATCTTCATGTCATTGAAGGTGATGAATTTAGAAATGGTGAAATATTCGATGATGGTAAACATGTTTTTAACGTGTATACTCCTGATGATAACGACTTGGAAATAATCCAAGAAGTAGATAAAGTTACCTTCAAAGGCATGTGGGATGCCAACGATTTTGTTCCTGAAAATCCCACATTATTGGATAATAGGAAATTAGTAGATCAATTAGACAATTTATTTACTGGTAATCTCTTTGTGAATGTTCACACTGTAGACAATCCTAGTTCCGAAATTCGAGGCATAATTAAACAAGTACCAGAATACAATAGTTCCTTCGCATTCCTGATTGCAGGTTGCACCTATTTACTGTGGAATCAGAAGAAATTAAAGAAAACTAAGAGCTAATTTCATTAGGAATAATAACCGTAAGGGGAAAATTTTTCCCCATTTTATACCATAAGTAAATATCCCCTTTGTACTCGAATATAGTAAGGAAATTTCCCCAGGCTACATCACTTATTTCCTTGGCTAGCTTACGGTTTTTTACCATTCCCTTAATATTCAGACTTATTTTGTGCTGGTAATCTAGCCCTAGATTAACCACTACTTCCTCAACCTTAGCTACTCTTAATCTCCCTTGGTAAATTCGTTGTTTATCAGTAGAACCCAGCATTGTCCAAGTGGCAGTTTTGACTTCATCACTACAATGTTGGGCACTGCGAATGATTTCTAACCAACTGTTGGCTTGTTGTAGCAATAGATAAAACTCATCAAGGCTTGGAGCCTTTTTTTCCTCAATTGCAGTTTCTTCTTCTACAACAAAAATATCATTGCTGCTGTCATCCTCAAAAGCACAGCTAGCATTTTCAGCATAATCATTCTGTTGTGGATTTTCTGCTGCTGGTTCTACTTCTGATGCTGTTGGGGATGCTTCAGGAAATTGAGTATGATTTTTTTCTGTAACACTAGTATTTTCACTGTTAGTAAAACTGGAGTCAGATTGCACTTGGGACTCATCCTCAACCATTATCAACCGTCCCTCTTTAAATGCCTGTCTCAAGGAAATTGCTTCTGCCACAATCTGCTGTGCTGACAATCCCTCTTCATCCACCATCCTTTGCAAAAGTGTCCCTGTCCTATAATCTTCTTCGTGGATGGGGGGAATTTGGCAATATGCGCTGCCATCTTTTGTCCGTCTCCAAATAGTGGGTTTTTTCGGTATTGGTTGTTTGGCTTTTTGGCGTTCTTGCTTCATTAGCTCCCGTACAGCCTCCTGGGTGACCTCTGGTAGCTCTTGTAGCTGGTCGATGACGTTTTGGTATTTTTTGTTGTTTTTCGCCAGCACAAACAGCGTATCCGGCTCAATTCCATCTAAATCCTGGGGGGAGAACCCTTCAAAGAGGGCAGCAAGTTTAAGATATTTTTTCTCTTCTCCCTCCCAACCATACTCTTTGAGTAATTGCTTGTATTCCTTTTTGGACAATCTTTGTTTACAATCAGCCAACTCAAAAGCATGTTCCAGGATTGTGGAAGTGGATTGCTGTAGGGATTTAAAGGAGAAATCAAGGTCTCCCCTCCAAGCAATCGCTTTACTTTGTTCCTCAAGATACTCTAATAATTCGGCTTGGGATATTGCAACTTGGTCAATTGGTGCTT
>JASJCY010000082.1 GCA_030065825.1 Nostocaceae cyanobacterium
AACCCAACAACCGCAACCGATTGCGTTGGGTGGAGGGGCTAGGAAATTTCAACACTTCCCTCTTCCTTCGCTTTGACACTATCGTAAGTCCTGATTTTATAAACATCCTCTCAGGAAAATTTCATCTATTTATAAGTTTATTTATTTATTTTTAAGCTTCTACTTATAGATAGTTTAGTTGACATTAAATAAGTTAGTTCATCCTATAAATAGAACTAAATCTTACTAGACCTCGTCCAAATCGAAAACTGGAGTTTTTCAAAAGGGAAGAGTGAACGGGGAACAGGGAATAGCATAGGATTTTGTTCTCAAATTAGGTCAAGAAAAAACTATGGTTTTCAAAATCGATATCGATGTGGTTTAAACAAAAAATGATTGAATTAAATGAGGATTTGAAAAATGAAAAAACTCATTTTGGCTACTTTACCTCTTCTATTCATAGCCTCATCTGCAATTGATCCCGCTAACGCAGCTGCAAACTTCAGACGGGATACCAAAGCTACCTACATTGTCCGTAGTGGTGCAATTCCTAACAATATCAATGATGTGGATGCTACACACTATTTTGAATTGCAAGTCCAAGGTAATCCCCTCTCACAGTTGTTTATCGATATTCCTGAAGGGATAAAAGTAAGCAAAGGTATTAGGGTAACAGACGAATCTGGTCAAAAAGTAGCAGCAGAAGTTACTATTGCTGACAAAACAGCCACTATTAATTTCTCACAACCCGTGGATAGCAAAAAAATCAGAATTGCGCTGCGGGGTGTCAGCAATACCTACCCTCATTTTGGATATTCACGCACTTGGCTATATTCAGTTTCCGGTAGACATGTTGGTTTCACTGCTGACATTCCCTATGGCTTAGTACAAGTGCAAACCTACGGTGGTGGCTGACTGGAATAGTTAGAAGAGTAGACATCTGCTGGAAAAGAATGTAGAGACGTTGCAGTGCAACGTCTCTACCAGGGTTTTGGCTTACTCCTTTGCTAAAGGTGTAAGGGTGATAAACCATACCAGTATTACCCTCGCGGGTGAAAATCCAAAATATCCGGAACTTTATCTGGAAACCGACGACTAAAGTTTGTAGTTAGATTTATACCAATGCAACTAGAACAGCCTTTTTGGCTATCCCTCTAGAACATTTTATCAATAACTGCATAAGCTACTACAACTAGACCTATATATTAGTAGACGTGGCTGAATCAGTTAAAGATAAATTAAAAATTTGCTTTCTTTAGCGTTTGGCTGCATAAATCCCCAACCTAACACTGATAAATAAGTAAAGGTTAAATTCAGGCGATTTCATACTTTGACTCCATTAAGGACAAAAGTTGAACAGCCAAACACTAATTACCTAATCATTAAATTTAAAACTTACAATTCCCAGGAAAGAACCATGACTAGCTTAACTCATATTCAACAAAACAACGACATCCTCCAACCTATCCGTCAGTTATTAGATTCTCTTGAAATTAATAACGCCAAACTAGCTCACTTTTTATGTCAACTTATTCCTGCACAATGTCCATTTGAAAGAGATATCGTAGTTTTTGGTCGCAAACTATTTCATATTCCCCCAATGTGTAAATTAAATCCTTTATACGAAGAAGTGGTAAGCCTCCGTTTCCGCGCTTTGTGTTATCTTGCTGATGAATGCGGTGAAGACATTACAGCTTATTGCTAATTACAATATTGGTAATTGTACAGAAATTTTAGTTCCTATGGCTGAGTTTGATTTAATCACCAAATTACCACCATGAAGTTCCACAATCCGTTTGGTAATAGCCAATCCCAATCCAGTTCCAGAGGTTTTCGTAGAGAAAAAAGGTTGAGTTAACTGAGGTAAAACCTCTGGGGGAATGGGTTCGCCACCATTATGAATATGAATACAGACTTGATTGAGATTAACCTTAGTATTTATCTGTAATTTGACAGTTTCTCCTTGTGAGATTGCTTCAAAAGCATTCCGGACTATATTAATAAATATTTGCTTTAATTTATCCTCATCTCCCATTATCTGAACTTGAGTAATTTCCGGTTCAAACTCTAATTGCTTACCCTCTGCTTCTGGCATATCTCCCAGAAATGGTAACATTTCTAGAATCAATTGACAGACATCAATTTTTTGCAGTTGTAATGTCTGCGGTTTCGCATATAGGAGAATTTCTTTTAATAATCTTTCTAAACGTTCACCTTCTGATAAAGTTAAAGATAATCTTTCTTTAGCAGAGGGAGATAAATCCAATCTAGTGCAAAAATTTAACCACATTTTCACCGTTGTAAATGGGTTACGAATTTCGTGGATAATACAGGCAGCAAATTCACCAATTGCTGCTAATCTTTCTTGTTCCACAAGTTGAGCTTGAGTTATTCGTAATTCCTCTGTTCTCCGCTCTACTTCTGCCTCTAAAATGTGATTAAATTGCAATTGTTGTTGATAAAGATAATAGTTATCTATTGCTGTTGCTGCACGTTCAGCAAATAGTTCTGCAATCCTAACTTCTTCTGGTGTGAATTGACGTGGTTGTTTTTGAAACGAACAAATTGTCCCCATAACTTTACCTTGGGGAGTGCGTAAAGGTACACCCAAATAAGCCTGATAACCTGATGGTGCTTTACCATATTCTGTACAACTTTGAGTATTTGAAACTACAAGACTTTGCCCAGTTTTAACTACGGTGCATGTTAAAGTACCATGTAGGCTGTAAATATGCTGATTTAAGTCTCCTATGTCGATGCTACTTGCTAATAACTTTTCAGTATCATCATCACATAAGGTGACAACAGACCAATCTAGCTGTAGCAATTTACTGATACCCAAGATGATTTCTTGCAAATAAATCGTCAGTTCCCCTGTACGATAACTAAGACCAGATAAAATTTCCAAGGTATACTTTTCTTGTTGCCACTTATCTGACTCCAAGGACATGAAATACTCCTTACAGTAACAATTTGTCTGATCTACCATTGATATTTAATTAACGATGTAATTAAATGAGCTCACAAAAAATGCAATAATTCTTATCAGTCCCCTCCAATAATAGGTATGTATAATTTAACCCAATAAGAATAAAATTTACCCGTTACCCATTTTGAATCAAGATCGAATATATAAACTATATAACTGAAATGACAGCGCACATTCTACTTGTTGAAGATGAAGTCAAGTTAGCTAAATTTGTAGAATTAGAACTGGGTTATGAAGGCTATCAAGTCACCGTAGCACACGATGGATTAACCGGATTGACAGCAGCAAGAGAATCTCACCCTGATTTAGTGATTTTAGACTGGATGCTTCCCGGTTTATCAGGGTTGGAAATTTGTCGTCGCTTGCGAACTACTGGCGATCGCGTACCAGTGATATTATTAACGGCAAAAGATGAAGTCAGCGACCGCGTAGCTGGCTTAGATGCAGGTGCAGATGACTACGTAGTCAAACCCTTTAGTTTGGATGAATTGTTAGCCAGAATTCGCGCTCATCTCAGAAGAACTCAAGAAACAGAGGCAGATATATTACAATTTGATGACTTAAAGTTGGATCGCCGTAGTCGAGAAGTTTATCGCGGTACCCGTCAAATTGAATTAACCGCCAAAGAGTTTGATTTGCTGGAATATCTAATGGTACATCCCCGACAAGTAATTACACGCGATCGCATTCTTGAGGAAGTCTGGGGTTATGATTTTATGGGAGATTCCAATATTATCGAAGTTTACATTCGCTACCTGCGGCTGAAACTGGAAGCGAATAAAGAAAAACGTCTGATTCAAACTGTGCGTGGTGTAGGTTATGTGTTGCGGGATTAGGGACTGGGGCTAAGGAAGAAGGACTTACAGCATATTCAGTAAACCACAAACTTTTGAAAACGAACGTAAAAATAGGGGTTTCAGCTATCCTGGATCAGGAAGCAAACACCATTGGTAATAAAGCGATCGCTTGAAGGTAACTAGGGGTATCGTCTGAAATGCTCAACTTAACGTTGTTTTCTGAGTTTTGTGATATTCCTGGTTTTAGTTGAAATGTCCAGATGGTAAGACTTCTAAAAAACTTTTTGGTTTACTGATATTTCATCTTGATGAGGTACAATCGGACGGGCAAGGATGTTGATCCAACAATAATTTTACAATTTATTTTTGTACCTCATTTAATTGCAAAATGCTGTATCTTAGGAGAAATACAGATAGTTTATAATACATGGCGACAATTGCTATCAAAAATGAATTTATTACCGTAATCATCATTTTCTCAGTCGAACCAGAACGACAGCAAGAATTGATAGATACAATTACGGAATTTTTACAGATAGTTAAGCAACAACCTGGTTTTGTTTCTGCCAATATTCATAAAAGTATTGATGGCGTAAAAGTTGCTAATTACGCTCAGTGGCAAAGCCAAGCAGACTACGAAAACTTTATTAATAACAGTCAAGTACAGGCAAAATCAGCCAAAATTAGAGCATTTAAGCCAGATAGTCATATTTATGAAGTAGTTATTTCTTCCTCAAAAGCAGGCACACCAAAAATCAAACAAGGACAATATATCACTCATTTTGCCGAATTTCGGATGCAGCCAGCAAACCAACCCCTGATGATTAAACTAGCAAAAGAAAACATCGGTAAAGCAATGGAGTTACCAGGACTAATTTCAGCAAATTTTCATCGTAGTCTCGATGGTACTCGTGTTATTAATTACGGACAATGGCTGGATCAAGAAACTATCGAAAACCTGAAACAACAGCCAGGATTTGGCACAGACTCTCCCTATTGGGAAGGTATTGCTGAAAATGAACATCATCTCTACGAAGTTGTTTTGACTGTACCCAATGACACATAGTCATCTAATCTTATCTTTCTTAGGAGAGCCAGAGGTCTCTATGTTCTGGTTACCAGCGTGACGCTGGTAACTAGGGGGAGTTGAGGTTCTGCCTCCTGGTTATCGCCCGAGTAAGTGCAAGTTGTTAAATAAATCAGACTAGAAAAGGTAGGAGAGCGCGTTTTAACGTGCTTGGTTTATTAGTTCCTTGAAATTTATTTCAAGGTGGGAATATGGGTTAAACGATATTGGTGCAAGTTGTTCTCTCGTTTCCAGGCGACCGCCTGGAAATGCACTCACCAGAGGCTCCCGGCGACCGCTAGGATTTGAGGCGGGAGCCTCAATCCCTGCGTTCCTGAAAAGAGGCAAGGAACGAGAAAATGGTAGAAGATATGAACACCCAAGGGGCGGGATTACACCCCCACAACGAATGAAACAAACACAACATCCTCTTACCCTATTCCCTATTCCCTATTCCCTATTCCCTATATTTCTGATTTTCATTCTCCTACTTAATTGTTAAATTTTATTAAAATTTTAAACTTGAGATTTTTACATCAAATTTACTGAGTTTAAGAATCATTCTCATTTTTCCTGGAACGGAATTTAAGGGTTTACAGCGCTATATTTTTTGTTATAATGAGAGTATCCGTGGGTTTACCCTGGCATTTTTTTTGTTATGATTTCTTGATATAGTTAGATGATGGTTTTCTGACATTTATCACCCACAAAGATTCCCAACTTTTCAAAAAAGTCGGGAATTTTACATTAATAGTATGTAGCAACCCAAAAGAAACCTAGTTTCTCTGGTGTTTACATTTTATTTATAAACATCCTCTAAGAGGATACTTGAAAAGTATTGTTATTAACATTAAAACAAGCGTAAACCTAACCCCCCTCTCCTAGAAGGAGAGGGAAGCGGAAAAAGTTTTAATGCTGGAATGGGGGTAATAAGCCTCTTTCCTAGTAGGAGAGAGGTTTACCCACAGAGGTTTTAAGCTCGTTGACTGACAAAAGTCTTGGAAGTGTTGAAATTTTGTAGCCCCTCCACCCAACGCAATCGGTTGCGGTTGTTGGGTTACTCTGCTCAAAGCCGCACTTCTAGCCTACGGCAATGCTTACGCATACGAGAAGCCATGACCTGTCTACCGCGTCTACATGCTACCCCTCCGGGGAAGCAAGCTACAACCCAACCTACATCAAAAACATTTGTCAGTCAATCAGGGTTTTAAGTAAGCTTTTAGACTTGCCAAACATTCTCTTAGGCATTGCGGCGATTTTCTCGGATGTAGTTTTTGAGGTGAGTTTCAAAAATTGTATAACTAAATAATTTAGTAGTGCTTTTGTTTTGACTTAATTGAAAATTTTCTTCAATCATGATTTCAGCTATATATTCCATAAGCACAGGGGTTAAAAAAAAGGTAGGTAATTGTCCCTCAATTAGTGATCGCCTCTGCAATAATTCTATTGCCTCTAATATTAATCTTTGGGATACCCTTGGTATGATATCTCTTTGTAATTTTCGTAAAGAAGCAAAATCTTGATTCAAAGCCAGCCAGTACATAATTTGTTTTTCTAAGCTAGATAAACGCTGAAATTGCTGGTCTAAAATCATGCGAGTATCGCCAAAAACTAGGGTATCTTGTGCCAGAAATTCATGGATATTACCTGCAAATAATTCTTGAATAGCAGTAGCCACTAGTTGAATAAATAATGGATTACCTCCATAACGTTTAAAGAGTACTTCGCCTTCTTCCTCCGAACAATTTACCAAACCTTTAACTTGCAAAATTCTTCTAATATCTCCACCATCTAATCCAGTTAATTTTAAACTGCGAACTGGCAATGTTTTGCCTTCCATCGCTGCAATTTCTTGAGGCTTTTCCCGACTCGTTAAAACTATACTGCTTTGATGTTGAGACTCTCCCAATCTTAATAACAACTCTCCATAAATCTCATATCCTGGACGATAGCAGATTTGGGAAAGAGTGAAATCTTCTCCATAGGAACCATCCCTATAACTGCTGCATAATATAGCATCAAAATGATCTAGAACAATCAAACACCGTGAAGAACGCAAACAATCCATCAATTGCCCTATTCCATCCTCCACCGCGACTGGGTTCCCAGTGTCTCCATCCGGATCTAGAATTGGGATGATTTGGTTTAATAGCACCTCCAAAGAAGGAGCAAGCCGTAGCGATCGCCAAATCACATATTCAAATCTATCTTTAACTTGTTCTGCCAGTTTAACTGACAAAGCCGTTTTACCAATTCCACCCATCCCCAAGAGTATCGCTAATCGACAATGTTCTTGGAGAATCCATTCAGCAATGCTAGCTAGTTCTGTGCTTCTTCCATGGAATAAACTAACATCTATTGCTTCCCCCCAATTGTGTTTTTGGGCAGATTTCATCCTAACTACATCAGTCTCTAAATTTTTGTTTGCTGTTATACCGTTACTAATTTTTTCGATAGTGAACAATTTTTTTTTATAACCAGCTTTTTCCAGTAAATGAGTTACACGACTCCAATTTTTTACTTTGATACTACTTCCTGCTTGGATACTCAGCATTTCCTCTAAATATTTGTATAACCCATTAGAAAGATAAACCCTAACAGTACTGCTGCTACGGCTTTTATACACCTCCTTTGCAATTTCCGCTGGACTTAATCCACACAGTAAACCTCTGAGAAATTTTTTCTCCACAGGTGTCAAAGCTTTCCCTTTTGCTGATGCTAAATCTATGTATAATTTTTCTAAATTCCAATTATTTTTAGCTTCTGTAAATTCCTCTTCTACGTTGTTAGAATTAGATATCATTACCATTATTTACTTAATTTATTGATAGTAATTTAAGCAACATACTAACGTTTTTTCTATTAAAAATGAATAAAACTATGATGAATTTATAACGAATTTAATAACTTTCGTTAGGTGACTTGCTGTTCAATTTTTCGCTATGGTTAAGCTTGATAGATCCTTAACAATATTTTTGTGGAAACTTCATGGAACTAATATCAGTCGATACCAACCTGTAGAACTAAATAGGAGTCAGGAACTCCTAGCCTAAAGGCTAGGGGCTTGTAAGAAGCCCAAACCTGACCAGACTCAGTACCTCAAGTACTACGTTAAGGGCAAGTGTTCAAGACCGTGACCTCCGGATACTCCCGCCAGTCCCCTGCTCTAGAACTGGGAGATTAAACAGGCTTATGGGTTAAATCAGTGTCTTCTGGAAAGTACCCCTCCGGGGTATCTCCTCCGGAGAGGCTACGCCAACGGCAGTTCCTACAACTTTGGGAACCAAAGCAACAGACTGCCTCACCGACCTTTAACATTGTCATTCGCGCAGCGTGTGCGAAGCACTTAGCTAACTTTACGCTTTGTAGCAAGGCGATTCCCGGCATACAGGGAAACAGATAAGTACTACTCCTGTGCTTATCAAGCCCCGGGGGACTTAGAATAAATTCTAATGCGCCTTACCCCCATGTCTGTTCGCGAAGCGTTCCCGCAGGGTAGCCAGTTGCTCTCCACGGTGCCAGGACTTCGGTGAATACACACCCAAAAGCCGATAACGCTATTAGCGACAAAAACAGGTGTCAGTCAAAACCAACGGGTGACTACACCATAACCGTATCTCCAGAACCTTTGTTGAAGTACTAACTTTCTCACACCCTAATTTTTTTACGCAAATTCTTGAATTTTAAACCATGTCTATTTTGAAACCCATAGTTTTTAATTGACCTTTCCATTCCCTATTCAGAGTCTCAAGAAAGCAAAACTCCAGTTTGTGACTTGAGTTAAGTTTAACTTCAGATAACCATCTAGTAGGGTAATTTGAATCATAACCCCAAATACTATGTTTCTAGTCAGACAATTTTGGTACTAACAAATTGACTGAAAAGTCATATGTCAACTAACATAGAGGTATAAAAATGTAAGTATTTTATCATAACAACGAACATAACATCTATCAAGACTCTATCTGAAGAAGTATGCATAAAGGTAGAGTAGTGAATCAGAAAATATCCTTGGCAAATAGTGATTTATTGATGTAAAAATCCACTCGTAAAATCTCAATATATTCCTTAATAATCCTTTACAAGAAAACTTGAAAAACAGGGCAATACGGAACTTTTTTGCACACAAATTGTAAAAAATGAATCATCATTGAGAAAATGTGTAAAAAAGCGTTACTAATGAGCGGTTGAAGTAAAAAAACTACTGCATATGTAATTAGAGTAAGCCCTATTAAATGTGGTAACTGAGTGAGGTCTCAAACATGATTCGGATTCGTGACGTGGTGCAAAAAGCTTTATCCACAGGCTACCTAACGGTAGAAGCAGAAAATATCCTGCGACAATTATTAACAACGCGTTATGACCTAGAAGATTTTAATGCTTTTATGAATTTGCAGGAAGCAGCAATGATGGGTAAAGTCAGACAAGAGTCCCGCGAACGTTGTCAAATTTAGTTAGCTTTCTTTAGCGTCCGGATTGGTGATCGTCATTTTCTTTCATCTTCGTCTTCATCATCAAAAATCCCCCAATCCTCATCATCATTTGATTCCACTTGAGGACTAGCTGGTGGTCGATAAGGAGGTATAATTACTCGATAATCAGCATCGTAGATTGATTCACTTTTTCCTACTCCAGAATTTTCTGGTTCGCTGATGCTGTATGAATAAGAGGAACCAGATTTATAGCTGCTTTTCGGTTCTTGTTGACCTTCGTAATTTTTAGGTTCTTGAACCTGTGTTCGTGTTTGTGTTTGTGTTTTTTGAGCCGTCGTAGTGGATTCTGGTGTATCTTCAAAGCCCCAATCATCATCCGTACCTCTATAGGTATCCCAGTCATCTTCTAGGGGATTATCTCTAAAATCTCTGTCACTTTTTGGTGGTGGTGAACTCGGACGACGGGTTGTTGTTTCTTGACTAGGAATTTGCTGATTGCGCCTAGAAGTAAAACGCGATCGCTCCCGAGTTGGTTGTGGTTCTTCTATAAAAAGATTAGACAATTTAAACAAGCTAGTAATTAGCAAAGAAGTGACAGCACCAGCAGCAGTACTGCATAAAATCCACAACCCTAATGGTAATGCTTTAGTCTGCATACCTAGAAAAAATACTGGTAAGACAGGAGACAAGTTTTGTACTAACAAAAACATTAGTCCTACTAGTATTAGCCCGAAAATAATCAAGCGAGTTATAGACATAAAAAATAATTAAAGAAATGGAGAATAAGGACATGGGGAGAGGGACGAGTAGGGGTAGGGTTTCCTCACCCAGAACTAGGGTTGGGGTTCCCCCCAAAAGTAGGGTTGGGGTTTCCGCACCCAGAACTAGTGTTCTGTCCCATTAGTTTTGATGGCTAGTTTTATAGTCATATTTATATGACTTTGACTATTAGACTGGGACTTATAGTCCCAGGTGGGTGTGATGGAAACCCCTCATAATTAATGGGACAAAGTACTAGGGACGTTTTGATTTTTTGTAGCGATTAATGCAATTTTTATAAAAGTAGAGCATTTTTGCTTGTGTAACATAGTGTTACAAGGAATGATTGAATTACTATAAAACTTATGAATGAATTTTGCTAACTTTAGAAACTTGTGAATCAAAACCATGTCCCCTTCCTTATACCAAGCCGTTTTATTAGTAGACGGCTATAACATCATTGGTGCTTGGAACTGCCTGAAAAAAACCCGCGATCGCGCTGGACTGGAAACTGCACGTTGGGAATTAGTGGAATCGTTGACGAGTTACAGCGCATTCCATGGGTATAAAACCAAAATAGTGTTTGATGCTCAATACCAAAATAGCTGTAGCAATGAAGAAATAATTACTACAGGTTTATCTGTTTATTACACGAATTTTGGGCAAACAGCAGACACCTATATTGAAAAAGCCTGTGCTTCCTTTCGTCAGCAATTGGCACAATCTCTGATTTCTCGCGTTATTGTTGCTACCTCAGATAGGGCACAGCAGTTAATGGTACAGGGATATGGGGCTGAATGGATGTCCGCACACCAGCTATGTTACGAAGTTGAAGCTACTGTTTGTCGGACAAGACAAAAGTATAAGCCCCGCAAACAATCCCAAAGTAGATTTCTCGCCAATAGCATCGATCCCAAATCGCGTCAGCGTCTGGCAGAATTGCGTATGAGCTTGAAATAGCCGCAGCGATGGTTCTTGGAGTCTACCAAGAGCAAATGAGGAATTCTATTGTGAAACTCTCGAAATAGAGAGCACAACTGGTGTGCAAAAGTCTATCAAAATATCTATAAAAAAAAATTTAGAAAAATTTTGCAAAAGTACTTGCAATCTTCTGAAATTTACTTTATTATTAGTAATCGTTGCGTTCCTCAGTAGCTCAGCGGTAGAGCGGTCGGCTGTTAACCGATTGGTCGCAGGTTCGAATCCTGCCTGGGGAGTTGAAATAAGTAAGAAAGATAAAGGATGAAGTATGAGAGATAGGATTTCAGACTTCAGACTTGATAATTCAGACTTGCGGAAATTGTGGTCTGTTGACCCAAAAGTAACTTTCCTCAATCATGGCTCTTTTGGTGCTTGTCCCAAGGAAGTGCTAGCAGTTCAACAGGAATTGCGAGCAAGGTTAGAAGAGGAACCAGTACGGTTTTTTTACCGGGAATGGGAACCACTGTTAGACGATGCTAGAAGCCAGTTGGCGAATTTTATTGGTGCAGATGCGCAAGATTTGGTATTTGTTCCCAATGCGACTACAGGGGTTAATTGTGTGTTGCGTTCTTTGAGTTTTTCCCCACAGGAGGAAATCTTAACCACCAACCACGAGTATAATGCTTGCCGCAATGCCCTTGATTTCGTCGCTGAACGCGCAGGAGTGCGGGTGGTGGTAGCAAAGATACCTTTTCCCATAGAATCGCCACAGCAGGTAATAGAAGCGGTAATTCAGCAAGTGTCAGCCCAGACAAGATTAGTATTGATAGATCACATTACTACTCAGACTGGGTTAATTTTCCCGTTGCAGCAGTTGGTAGAAGAATTACAAGCACGGGGTGTGGATACTTTGGTAGATGGTGCCCATGCGCCAGGAATGATTTCGTTAAATTTACGTAAAATTGGAGCAACTTATTACACTGGTAATTGTCATAAATGGTTGTGTGCCCCGAAAGGGGCTGCATTTTTGTACGTGGGTCGGGATAAACACTCACAAATTCGTCCCCTGACTATTAGTCACGGTGCAAATTCTCCCAGAACGGATAAAAGTCGGTTTCAGTTAGAATTTGACTGGATGGGAACGGACGATCCCACTGCATATATGTGTGTACCAGAAGCGATTAAGTTTATGGGTTCGCTGTTACCCGGTGGTTGGGATGAGTTAATGCAGCGAAACCATCAGCTAGTTTTACAGGCAAGGAAACGGCTTTGTGAAGTCCTAGAAGTAGGCTTAGTTTGTCCCGATGAGATGATTGGTTCCATGGCGGTTATACCCATGCCCAAGGCTTTAGAAAACGGGGATTTTGTGTCTTTGCATGATCAACTACTAGATAAGTTTGGAATTGAGGTGCCTGTAATTCCTTGGCAGGAAAACCCAAGGTTGTTGGTACGAATTTCTGCCCAGATTTACAATAGGTTAGAGGATTATGAGTATTTAGGGCAAGCGCTGGGTGAGATTGATTCCGTTTGAGTATACCGGTTTTCGGTTGAGTAAAATACAAACAGAATCGGACGGGCAGGGATGCCCATCCCACAAGAATATAATACAAACAGAATCGGACGGGCAGGGATGCCCATCCCACAAGAATTAATTATCTATCATTCATGGTTTTCTCGTTTTCTTGAATCTTTGACTTAATTTTTAGCAACCACTAAATAGCGAGTAGAAGGGCAAGTATCGTTTTCAGATTCTAATGGTTCTAAGGTTACTGCATCAAAGATATCTACTGATGCAAAATATTTATTAAAGAAATATCTAACTTTCCACAGAGATGGTAAATAACGAACATGCTTACCTTCATAAGTTATCTGTAATTTGCCGTGCATTTTACTGATATTAATTATTTCACTTTGTTGTAAGGTGTTATGATTTTCTTCTAATAGCAAGGGTTGTCTTAAAGAAATTACATTTTCAGAGGTAATCACATTAGGATACCAGCGAATGTGGTCTGAAGTAATAAAATCTCCGACAAAATATCCTCCTTTTTTAGTGACTTCAGATGTTTGTTGTATTGCTTTTTCCATCATCTCTTGAGGAAGATATTGAAAAACGTTTAAACTCGCAAAACTGAGGTCAAAATTCATTCCTCCCCCTGTCATTTCTAGAATATTGCCTACTGAAGCGTTAATCTTTTTACTGGCAATTTTAACCATAGCTTCAGAAACATCTATTCCCAATAGATTGTCTGATGGTACGCTATAGTTTTTCAGAATATATTCTTCCATGATGCCAGTTCCACAACCGATAGAAAGGATTTGCAAGTTAGGAAAATCCAAATTATAGGTATCGTGAACAAATTTAATATACCGAGATGTAAATCCCTCTAAACATTGTTTGCCAATGATTTCATCATACAGTTCTGCATAGGTAAAAAATGAATCTTCCTGATTCTTTTCTCGATTTAAGATTTCACCTTGAAGATGAGCCGCATGGATTAATTCTTTCCGGATAATATTCCAAAAATTGGTATTGGTCGTATGACCAGAACTGTCGATATGTTCCATGATTTCGCTTTTCAAGGAATACCAACGATTCACATCAAAAAGACTTTGAGTTAATCTCGTTTCTAAAGTTTCCCAATCCCTGGCATGATTTTCTTCGGCTGCTTTACGAACCCTGCGTAAATATTCGACTGTATGATTTAACCAAGATAAAGAATCAGGAAAAGGAGCGCTTTCTATGGAATTAATTTTTTCATCAGGTAAAGCAAAAAATACTCCCCCATTCGTGCGCTGAACAACCCCATCAGTAATGTTCCAAATTCGGGCATCTGCGGTCACAGATTCTTGAGCAAAGTCTTCAGTATTAACCCCATAAACATGAAGACTTAAAAACTTTTCTTGGGAACGATTAGCCATTTGGTGAACTAGTTGATGTCCCACCGCTATCACTTTACCTGGTTGTATGACTTCCCTGGAAAGAGTGTTTATAGAATCATCTTGAACCAAAAAAGTTGCGTGTTCAGCAGGTCCAAATATTTGAACAGCCCCCCATTCAGTATAACCATGATCGTGGATAGCTGATACATCTCCTGGAGTCCAAGACATGACCATAATCTCAAAAAAATCAGCAGCAAAAACTAATTTCCGTCCATAACTATCAGCTAGAGGATGATTATAGCTTTCCCAAGGGTTTAAATCTCCCATCCTCACCCCAGCTTCAAGGACAATTTTTTTAGCTAGACTAGGTTTCATGCTGTGTTGATGGTGACGAATACCATCAATTATTCTCTGTAGAGATGGGGGTAAATGATTGTACTGGTTCATACTCATAAAAAATAGTTTTACTTTTCTATGTTATAGTAATATTTGGTAGTTAAATTTAGGTAATAATTACGTAATTGGCATATTGATACTGTTTATAATCAGTATTTTAACCCTTGTGCGCGAGTAGTAAAGTATTATCTACCAACCAAAAATTAATTTTTAAGTGTGACAGTTAGATAATTCCTGACCAAATAAAAATTATTATTTGAGTCACAAGTCAAATACCCTCCGGTTAGAGTTACATTCAATCAGCAAATTATAGCGGTTTTCACTTGGATAGAATACAGATGAACCTCACCCCCTTCCCCTCTGTTGCAAGTTCGGAGAGGGGTGTCCGCAGGACGGGGTGAGGTTCCCTCGTGTATTGGACTCAACTGAAAAGCGCTATATTTACTAAAATTTCTCATAGTTTTTAAGTTTGAGCAAGTTATACCAAATCAAAAAATGTTCGCAACATATCCAATTGTAGGGGCACGGTTTTCGCGTCTCTAGCAACCATATGTCGCATTCTTTTTTCAAATTGGTATTATGTGGAAAATTTAACTAATAACTAATAAATAATAAATATAGGATTACTATTTGATTTTTGAACAAAACTCAGTACACTTTCTATTCCCTGTTAAGAGTTCCCCGTTCCCTACCATCACGAGTAATTTTACAAATCAAACCGGATTCCTATAATAACTAATAACTAATAACTAATAACTAATAACTAATAACTAATAACTAATAACTAATAACTAATAACTATTTTAGTTCTCCAACAGATTTTTTCCTTCACTCCCCATTACCGATTACCCATTACCCATTACCCATTACCGCCACCTTAAAACCTGGTTGACTGACAAATCTTTTTGGGTAGGTTGGGTTGAACAATGTGAAACCCAACAACAGCCTTGATTGATGTTGGGTTACGCTAACGCTAACCCAACCTACTAAATTGCAAGGGTTTTAGGAGTTTTGTCAGTCAATCAGCCTTAAAACACTAATACAATAATTCTTCTACCTGGTGTTGGTTCCATAAATCTCTAAACAACCCCGGTTGTTGCAAAAGTTCTGTTTGCGTACCTACTTGTACGATTTTACCCTTGTCCATGACAAAAATTTGGTCAGCAGTAGCCGCAGCGGAAAGCTGATGGGTGATAAAAATGACTGTCTTCTTTTTCCTACCCCCAGAAAGATTTCTCAAGATTGCTGTCGCGGTTTGATTATCAACGCTAGAGAGGGCATCATCCAAAATTAACACCGGGCTATCAATCAACATTGCCCTAGCAAGGGCTGTACGCTGCCTTTGTCCCCCTGAAAGGGTAATTCCTCGTTCACCCACAATTGTGTCGTACTGCTGGGGAAAATTAACTATCTCAGAGTGGATTTGTGCTAGGGTTGCAGCTGCTTCTACTTGTTCTTGTTCGCTGGTGGGTTCTCCATAACGGATATTATTTCTGATGGTGGTACTAAATAAAAATCTATCTTGGGGAACATAGGCGATCGCATCCCGTAAATCCCCTAAGTGAATTTTGGTAATGTCTACCCCATCCAAAAATAACTGTCCTTCGTCAATATCCAATAACCGAGGTAAGGCATTAGCTAAGGTAGATTTACCAGCACCAATAGAACCCACAATTGCCACCATTTCTCCAGGAGCAATTCTAAAGTTAAGATTTTGTAGAGCGGGGGTGCTACTACCAGGGTAAGTGTAAGTCAGATTCTTGGCAATTAGTTGCCCTGTGACTTCCTCTTGGGGTAGATGGATAGCATCAGGAGAGTCTTGAATTTTGGGTGTGGTAGAAAGAATTGCTTCCACGCGATCAATACTGACTTCACCCCTTTGATAAGCAGTAATGGTAAATCCTAACAAAGCTGTAGGAAATACCAGCCGTTCCACATAAAGCAATAGTGCCACAAAGTCCCCAACTGCAAGGCTTCCAGAGACAATTCTTGTGCCCCCCAAAAAGATTAACAGCAGAGAACTCACGTTAGCCAATCCACCAATCAGGGGAAACAGGATATTGCGGCTTTTTGCCAATTCCAAGTTAGCCTGCAATAACTGCTGATTTTTCCTGCCAAAGGCACGACGTTCGTTTTCTTCTTGGGCGTAGATTTTAATTAGGGAAATACCGCTGATATCTTCCTGAATTAATTGGCTAATATCAGAAATTTTCTCCTGTACCACTGATTGTTCGTTACGCAGGCGATCGCTAAATAGATGCACCAAAAAAAACATCACCGGATATACTGCCAGTGCTGCTAATGTCAGATCCACATTAATGGAAAGCATAACTGGCAATGTGAGAGTATAGGCAAACACGGTGTTTGCCAAACTCAATACTGCAAAACCCAATAAGCGGCGGATATTATCGACATCGCTAGTGGCGCGACTAATCAAATCCCCAGTGGTATTGCTGGCGAAATAAGACGGTTCTAGCTTGAGTAAGTGTTCAAAAATCCGTTGTTTTAATTCAAATTCTACCTGACGTCCCACACCAAATATCCATAGACGAGAAGCCATACGGATTAACCACATGGCGGAAGTCAACAATACTATCAGCACAACATAATGCCAAACTTCCGAGAACGTGAAACTTTCCGAAAGCTTGTCAATTGCTGAGCGAATCAGGAGGGGAATATACACCCCCAATCCATTTACACTCAACAAAGCAATTATGCCTAGTGTTGCCTCCCGCCAATGGGGACGCAGGTAAGCACCCAGTTTAGCAAGCCGTCTTCTTGTCGCCATTACAACATTTTCAGGGTTTTTTGATGATATAATAAACTACAAACGGGTTTTGTAGTTACTTGGGGCAAAAATTGAATTTGAAGCAGATCAGCCACTAGGGAGTAGCTATCTGACTTCTTTGTTGTAAATTAATTTTCCTATCTTCTTGGGCGCAAGAAAATATAAATCTGGTTGAGATAACTTTCCCATACTCGGGTTGTTAATGAAAGAGTTTGGGCACTAGGAACAAAGTCTTCCAGACGCAAACCTCGTCTAGCAATGGCTTCTGGAGTTTGCATTAGATATGGCGTGACTGTGACATCAGATATTCCTGTAGTATAGAGGATAGTATCGCCAGCTGCATCCGAGGGATTAAAAGCTAGAAGGGTTGGAGACGGTGAAGAACTCAGTTGGATATTTTCCAGAGTTTCTTGAGTAGCTATCGCATCATTACCCACCATGGCAATGGGAGACCTAATTAAAAAGTAAGCTACAGCTGGTGTACTAGACAACAGCAAAATTGTCAGAGCTGCCGTGAGAAAAGAACCTCCCGGTTTTCCAATCGCCCCATCTTTCATACTTTGTGCTGCCATAACTAACAGCAAAATTGATGCCCCTAAGGGTTTCAAGGGAAAAGAAATCACATTCCACAAGGACTGCACCGCTGGCTCGTTGGGTATAAAAAAAGCCAACGTCAAGATCGCAAGCAAAAAGATGACGATAAATCGCACCACATAATTGCTCTGTGGATAAATTTTTTGGAACACAGTCACAGCGATTGTGCCAATGAGCAGCCACAATAGAACCCGGCTTAACAGTACAAACATAGATTCACACTCAAATCTTCATATTACGGTTAGCCTACAGGTTTTGGGCAGTTGGTTGATTTGACGGTCAAATTGTAATCAAAGCTGTTACCTGACTTCAAATACCTCACACCCTACACATAAAGACTACCGTCGTAGTGATTTTAGAGCAATTTCTTTCAACTGCGTCTACATTTTGCAATTTTCCAGATCGGTAATCTCCCTAGAGTAAATTAGGTTAATTGAATAGTTGTCAAATCGGAAGGTAAAACTATGTCTCCTGGAAAGTCCACCATTTTGGTGACTGGAGGTGCTGGATATATCGGCTCCCATACAGTGCTTGCTCTCAAACGAGCAGGCTATGATGTTGTTATACTCGATAATCTCGTGTACGGACATCGCGACTTGGTGGAAAAGGTTTTACAGGCAGAAATAGTGGTAGGAGACATTAGCGATCGCCCCCTTTTGGATCGTTTGTTTCAAACCAAAGATATTGCTGCTGTAATGCACTTTTCTGCCTATGCCTATGTAGGAGAATCGGTAATTGAACCCGCCAAATATTACCGTAATAATGTTTTGGGTACATTATGCCTTTTAGAAGCCATGCAGGCAGCTGGTGTGAAGAAATTTGTATTTTCTTCTACTTGTGCTACTTATGGTGTACCAGATGTGATGCCAATTATGGAAGATCATCCCCAAGATCCTATTAATCCTTATGGTGCTAGCAAATTAATGGTAGAGCGAATTCTGGCTGACTTTGATGTGGCATACGGTTTAAAATCAGTCTGCTTTCGCTATTTTAACGCTGCTGGAGCTGACCCTGATGGCTTGTTAGGGGAAGATCATAGCCCCGAAACCCATTTGATTCCTTTGGTACTGCTAACAGCTTTAGGTAAGCGGGAATCTATCTCAATTTTTGGTACTAATTATCCCACCCCTGATGGCACTTGCATTCGGGATTATATTCATGTTACAGATTTAGCAGATGCCCACATTTTAGGTTTAGAATATCTCTTTAGTGCTGGCAACAGTGAAGTATTTAATTTAGGCAATGGTAGCGGCTTTTCTGTAAGAGAAGTGATTGAAGCCGCTAAACTGGTTACAGGTAAAAACATTAAGGTAGTAAAATGCGATCGCCGTCCCGGAGATCCACCTATTCTGATTGGTAGTGCCCAAAAAGCCAGAAAAATCTTGGACTGGAAACCCCAGTATCCACACATCAAAGATATTGTTGCTCATGCATGGCAGTGGCATCAAAAACGACACAAATAAAAGTACTTGTAGGGTGCGTTATCCTAAAAGCTAACGCACCAAAAATATTACCGGATGGTGCCGTAATTTCGCTGGTAACACACCCTACCTGTTCTTCAATATACAGTAATATTGTACTATTTTTTCAACTACAAACTTCTGGGCGCAAGCTTTGCACCCCTACAAACTTCTGGAGGCAAGCTTTGCACCCCTACAAACTTCTGGAGGCAAGCTTTGCGCCCCTACACACATCTTGCACCTACGCGAAAAACCGGGTTTATTGCAAATAGATTAGTCTCAAAACCCTGATTTTTCGTTTATAAACCCGGTTTTTTTTGGTCTTGTTGACAATGGTGCAAGATATGAGCCTACAAACTTCTGGAGGCAAGCTTTGTACTCCTACAAATTCCTGGGTGCAAGCTTTGCGTCCCTACAAATTCCTGGGTGCAAGCTTTGCGTCCCTACAAATTCCTGGGTGCAAGCTTTGCGTCCCTACAAATTCCTGGGTGCAAGCTTTGCGTCCCTACAAACTTCTGGGCGCAAGCTTTGCGCCCCTACAAGCTTCTCTTCAGCTTTTGCACCACAAAACCCAACAAACCTATACCTACAACTGCGAAGAATGCAATTAGCCAAAGTGATACTCCCTTAGCTTCTCCATTCCCAGTATTTTCATTGACATTTTGTTTGCTTTGTGATATATTTCTATTCCCAACTGCTACAGTCACATCAAACTTTAACTCAAAGGGTTGAAAACTTTTCCCTGTAACAGGTTTACCCTTGAGTTGTAGTTGGTAATTTCCTGGTCTGGGAAAGTTGATTTTAGTTCCAGGTATGCCTTGGTAGCGTTCAGCTGTAACTGGTTCTAAAGCTGGTTCTAATAATGCTGGTTCTCCTGGTGCATGGGGTTCGGCATAAATATCTAATTGGCAATCACATTCTGCCAGGGGTATAACTTTACCACCTTTGCGGGTGAGGGCAAACCAAACTTGAGTCGGTTCTCCAGCCCGAGGAGTGTCATTGGGTTCAATATGGAGGGTAGCACCAACGTCTGCTGATATTTTGACTTTGTGGGCAAAAACTATTGTTTGATGATTAACACTAAAAAATAATATTGTTTGTAATATTACGTAGACTAATGCTAAATGTCTACCGCGATTTTGTGGGGGGAACATAAAATTTTTCTATGGATAAGATTGACCAAAAATAGCGATTTCTCACCAACAACACCATAAGGGTGACAAATGCTAATAATACTGCCGCTAATTGATTCCCCCAACTTAATTGTAAAGAACCCAGGTAATGAGAGCCAATCATTACTGCATGAATAGCTGTTAATATCAAAGCTGCTATGCTCAATAAATGAATTTGTCGCCAGCGTTTACCTAAAGATTTTTGCAAAAAGTCAAAACTGGTGAAAGCAGCAGGTGCCATTAATATAAGTGCTAAGCCACCAGCAGCCATTCCCCATTGAAACTCTAGGGGTAAGAAAAAGAAAGCATTTGGCTGCCATTGTAAAGAGTGTTCCATCATGTGGGCTGTGTGGGCAACAGAAAGGATAAAAGCCCCTACTCCCCAAGCACGACGGTAACGCAGTGGTGATGCCCATAAGCGGCTTACAGGACGAGCAATTAGCGCTATGATTAAAAATATGAGTGCACCATGTCCAGTGTAGTCTACCATGGTGTCCCCAGTGCGCAGCAGGGTGAGAACTCCAATGGTGAGAGTTACCCAACCACCTAAACGAAACAACTGACTGCGTCTATCTTGACTGATCAAAGATGTGGAAACCCCCACACCCAGCATAGTAGGTAGGGTTCCCAAGCCAAAAGCCAGCATAGTGACAGCACCCATCCACATATCCCCAGTTGCAGCAGCTTTAATTTGGGCAGCATATAAAAAACCGCAGGGCATTAAACCCCAAGTCATACCTAAAATTGCTGGTGTCCACCATTTATTCGCTTGGGAAAGCTTCATCATTCCCCTACTCAGACGGTTATGCAAACTGCCCTGTAAAATGGGGTGTAAAATTGGGATTTGTGGTAACCAATCTGGTTTAATTTGTCTGAGAGCGAACCAAATCAGTAATATTCCTGTGATAATTGACATCCATTGGCGTAATCCACTACCAACGCCTGCCAGTTGTCCCCCAGCAAGCAACACCGAACCAATTGCCCCAATGCCTCCACCAACTAGGGCATAGCTTAACATTCGCCCCAAATTTAACAAGGTATGAAATTTTAATTGCTGTCGCCAATCAGGGTTTTCTGTTTGATGAGATAGGGAAAAAGCCACAGTCAAAGGACCGCACATCCCAAAACAATGTCCAAAACTCCCCAGAAACCCCAGTGTCACCAGCAGCCATAAATCTAGCATTTTCAGAGAACAGCAAAAAGTAAATTATTTGTTACGGGCAGAGCGTCAGTAGGGGCACGGCGTCAGCAATGTTACTCTATAAACACCAGAGTTATGGATGCCGTGCCCTTACAATACACACCATAGTTATGGGTGACGTGCCCCTACAATACACACCAGAGATTGTGGATGCCTTGCCCCTACAATACACACCAGAGTTATGGGTGACGTGCCCGCTACTTGACGTTGGTTGAGGTTATCTAGTAATATTTACTTATTATAAGTTTGACTATGAGTTGCTTTGGGTACTTCAATGATTTCCGTATCCTCAATTAACTTTCCATTAACAGCTAAAGCTGCATGATTGTTAGCATTGAGACTCACAGTAACGCGATTTTTACCAAGGGGCAGACTTTCGAGATAGTACCATGAATCATATATACGGGTAATTTTTTTTCCATTTACATAAATATGACCATGACCTTCCCCTGGTTTTGCCCCTTTGTTAACATTTTCCGGTGCAAATCGAAAGTTGGATACTTTCGCTT
Source organism: Nostocaceae cyanobacterium (assembly GCA_030065825.1). Lineage (GTDB taxonomy): Bacteria > Cyanobacteriota > Cyanobacteriia > Cyanobacteriales > Nostocaceae > JASJCY01. The sequence goes on from JASJCY010000082.1 coordinate 21,945, forward strand.
CCAAGTTCCATCCTTTCTTTGCATCTGGATGTACTACTAAGTCAACACTAGGTACGGGTTGACCTTGGGGAATTTCCATCATTTCATGAGTATGACCTGTATGATTATGGTTATTAGTATCACCTCTAGTCACATTCATACTAGTAACCAGTAAACTCAAACATGCTAATCCACTGGTTACTACAAATAATCTTGGGAACATAGGTAATGCTGGGCAAGTCTAACGAGAAATATTAACAGTAAGTCAACTTATTCTCTTTGTCAAAAGACAAGCTGTCAAACAATTTTGGATTTGAGATTTTGGATTGACTTTTGACTTTTGACTCTACGTAACTTGGTTCTCCTTGGGGAGGAAGAATTCTCTAACAGTAAGCTAAACCACATTTAATCTGCATAATCGCTCATTGCTGTATTTCTTGTGGGATGGGCATCCCTTGCCCGCACAAAGTCAGCAGCTTACCTCAACAACAACAACAACTTGAAAATTGCTATAACTCGTAAAAGTACGGATAGATTCAGATAATTTTGATGAAAAAAGCGATTTGGCTGGTGCTGTTGGTGGTGGTAGCAGTTGCGGTGGTTGGTATTAACGGTTTTTGGCAACAGCCAGAAGCACAACCGATAATTGAAACTAGGAAAGTGGAAATACCACAACCACAGCCAAGTCCCCAATTACCTGTCATAACTGCCCCCCAAGTCTCTGCTGACAGGCTTTTTACCCATATTCAAAAATTAAACTTTCAGCGTTACACAGATGCACAGCGATCGCGCACTCGCAGGTATATTACCAGGGAATTGAAAAAATTTGGCTGGAAACCCCAACTGCAAAAGTTCTCCCAAGGAGTAAACATTTTTGCCTCACGTCAGGGAACAGAAAAAGACGCTGGTGCGATTCTCCTTGGTGCCCATTATGATACCGTTGCTAACTCCCCTGGTGCTGATGACAATGCCAGTGGTATTGCTGTGGTTTTGGAAATTGCCCGACTTCTGGGTTCTCGTCCCACCCCACGAACTTTACAGTTAGCTTTTTTTGACAAGGAAGAAGCAGGACTTTTGGGTAGTAGGGCTTTTACCGCTAAGACAGAACAGTTACAAAACCTAGACGGTGTGGTGGTTCTGGATATGCTTGGTTATGCGTGTTATACATCTGGATGTCAGCAATATCCTGAGGGTTTACCGATTACCCCACCCAGCGATAAGGGAGACTTTTTAGCGGTAATCGGGGATACAGAACATTTAGCGCTATTGTCTGTGTTTCAAAATTCCCACGACATTGCAGCTACACCAGATGGTAAACCTGAGTGTATCAGCAATCCAAATAATCTTTCCCTTGCCTCGGATGCTTCTGCAACTAAATGCATCTCCAAAGCAAAAACCAATAATCTACCACCTGTATTCACATTACCAGTGCCTTTCAAGGGGTTATTGATACCTGATACCATGCGCAGCGACCATGCGCCATTTTGGCTGCAAGGAATAGGTGCGGTGTTGGTAACTGATACGGCAAATCTCCGCAGTCAGCACTATCACCAACCAAGCGATACTCCTATCAATATTAAACGTTCATTTTTTACTGGAGCAGCACAAGTTGTGGTTAACGCTATTACTGAGTTCTTGGAAAATGGTGTTAACCCAAGGTAAGCAAATCAACATGTATAAACCGGGTTGATTAGCAATATTTACCCGTTAAAATTCCAATTTTTGCTCTATAAACATGAATAAACTGGGTTTATTGGCAATATTTACCCGTTAAAACTTTATAAACATGGAGAAACCGAGTTCATTGTCAATATAGCCTTTTTCAGTTGAGTGTAGACGCGTTAGCCTAGCTTTCTCGTAGAGTAGCGGCTTTGAGTAGAGTGGTACACAATCAAACCTCACCACGCCACTTGCTACAACTTTGGGAAAGTTCGCAACGCAGTGGCTCCCCTTCCCCTCTCCTTACCATAGACGCGCAGCGGCTTCCCGCAGGGTAGGAGAGGAGTGGCTTTGGTTCCGGGGTGAGGTTCAGACTGTATTAGACATCTGGTGAAAAAGAATGTAGAGACGTAAAATTTTACGTCTGGAACAAGGGTTGTAGCTTACGCATATTTAATTTCCGGAGATGTCTATTGCACCTAAGAGGGTGTTTATAAAACAAATATAAAACTCTCATGAGGGTCGAGAAACCGGGTTTCTTTTGGTTTATATACTCTGATTATCGGTTACCGACTCATAGAAACCCGGTTTCTTTTGTGAAAACCCTATATTACCACGTCAAATTTATAGGGGTTTTCATGCTTATAAAATACACTCTTGTGGGATAGAGAGCAGCGCGTTGCTTTTCCAAAGTTGTAGCGACTGCGGGGCATCCCTGCCCGTGGGATGGGCATCCCTTTTCGTCCTAATTTCACTGATTCGGTTTGTATTGACACACACCCTGCACCGTAGACAGGTCGTGGCTTGGAGTAATTGTAGACAAATTTTCGCCAATTAGCTGACAAAAAAGGTTATTGTCTTTTTTAGAGAACTAATACATAATGAAGTTAATCGGAATTAGAGCCATGGAGTTAATCAAATGAAATCCGAAGTGTTAGCCATGATTACAGTTCATCAGTTGCAATGCCGTGATATGACTTTGATTAGCTATGTGGAAAATATAAATTTTTTCTTTTTTCCGTAATTACTACTGTAGGCAGTGAATGTTAATTATAGAAAACAAGCACCAACATATGGAGTAATTACTGAAGCCGATTGAAATTTGTAAGTGTCAAAATATTGGGAATGATATAGATACAGCTGACCTAAAAGCTGTAATTTACAATCCATCGACCAGATATCTACGACCAACAACATTGAGCTAATTTCGATTCCCTGAATTCACCATATCAGGGACTTTAGTAAAAAAAATACCAACAATTTAGTTGGCATTATTTCAAGTTCAAATTCAGGACTTCAATCCTTTTTGTTTCTAATATTATTTTCTGGAGTTTCTTATGACATCTAATGGTTTAAACACCCAAGTATTCGATGCAATTGTTATTGGTGGAGGTCCTGCTGGATCTAGTGCTGCATATAAATTAGCAGCAGAAGGTCGTTCAGTTCTTTTATTAGAAAAATCAAAGTTTCCCCGATTTCATATCGGTGAGTCTATGGTACCTTACCTCTTCAAGTTGCTGGAGATGATGGGTGTTTCTGAGAAGGTTAAGCAAGGTGCATTTGTACAAAAAAATGGGGTTGAATTCCTAACTGGACAAACTAACGATTTGAGACGGCAAAACTTTGGCAACTTAAAAGAAGGACAAACCCCATATTCATATAATTTCAATCGTGCCCGTTTTGACAAAATTCTCTTAGATCATGCTCGGGATACAGGGGCTAAAGTCTTACAGGAAGCTGATGTCAAGAAGCTGATATTTGAAAATGACAGACTCGTCGGTGTGGAATATCAATATCAAGGTCAAAGATACGAAGCTAGAGCTTCCTATGTAGTTGATGCTAGTGGTCGAGCTGGCTTAGTTGCTAAGCATTTCAACCTCAGAAAAATGAATACTCGCTTGGAAAATGTTGCTATATTCCAGCACTATGAAAATGTGGTTCCAGAAAACAATCCAGGTGTTCAGGGTGACGTTCTCTTTAGCTGTCATGAAGATGGTTGGTTGTGGGGTATTCCCGTTGAAACTGACGTGATGAGCATCGGTACTGTAATGCCATTACGTCTACTCAAACAGAGCAATCCTGAAGAAATGTTTGCCAAACATTTGGATCGTTCTCCTCGGATTAAGCGTGCTATTAAAGGTGCAACTCCTGCGTTTGATAAACCAAAAGTTGAGTTAGATTTCTGTTACTACAGCGAGAAAATGACTGGACCTGGATATTTTATTGTCGGTGATGCAGCTTGCTTTGTAGATCCTGTCTTTTCTGGAGGAGTATTCCTCAGTATGCTGTGTGGATTAAAAGCAGGAGAAGGCATCAACAGCATCTTACAGGGTAAGGATGAAAAACAAGCTTTCACTGACTTTGAAAATCTAGCTAAGACTGGCTATGATTCTTACTTCCGGGTAGTCTATTGCTACTACTACCTGTACAACAGAGATATGAATCGGATGGGTTCTGATTTACCTGGTGGTTTCCGCTTCGTACTGCAAACATTTGCTGGAGATTTCTGGGCTGATAAAGAACAACCTGTAATGCAGTACCTCCGGTCTAAAAATGAGTGGAATACATTCGAGGAACCCTTTGAGCGCGTTTATGACTGTCCTGTTTACCCAGATATTCATTACACAGCTGACGAACTAGCTACCTTACCTCCCGCAGCGGATTTTGCATCAGTTGATGTAGACAAACAATTGGTTCTGGCTTAAAGGAATTTTGCAATCTGAGACAGCTAAAATTAGCCTGTCTCAGACTCACAAATTCTTTGGTTATATTACCGAAAACACCGACAAAACTCCCATATTAACTGTGGCATTGACATCGCGCTTCATTCTCTCTACTTAATTTAATAATCCTGCCACATGATGTTTAAATATTTTTCCCTTACTGCCTAATTAAGAGGCACAAAGAGATAATTATTTACCAATAAATACAGATTTATCAAAGGATATAAATTCTCAAAAACAGCAATTTAATTATCCTTTCAAGTTCTGGAAATAGGTGATATATCGTCTCTTTTGAACTAGTCCAGCTAACTTCCAACCATTAATTTGACGCAATTGTTCAATGACGATTCAAATATCGAGTTAAACCACATATGTTTCAACAAAAACGTAATCAGCAGACTACAACAGCTGGAATTGATACCCTATTCAAGAACTTCGACTTTTTGAGAGGAATTGCTAAGGCTATTTTATCTCAACGTTCTATCCGTTTTAGTTTACTGTGCGCTCTATCGGTCTGGACAGGTTGGTTAGTTATTCTTGGTCCCGGTCGAGCCTTTGGTAATATGATAGAAAACTGGGAGATCGCTGTGACTATGGCTTTTGGTTCTATGGTTGCGGGTGGTACTAGTATGGGTGGAGGTGCGGTTGCTTTTCCAGTTTTAACCAAGTGGCTACAGGTTCCCCCCGATGAAGCTAAGGTCTTTTCTTTAGCTATTCAAAGTATTGGCATGGGAGCAGCTTCATTAACTATTATTGCCATGAAAACTAAGCTGGATTGGCGATTTATTCGTTGGGTAAGTTTTGGCGGTGTTTTTGGTATTGTATTCGGTTCAGCATTTTTAGCTCCTCTTCTACCTCCCCAGGTGATTAAAATGTGTTTCACAATGATGATTGCCAGCTTTGGGCTGATTTTGCTCACCTCCAATAAAAAGCCTAAAGGACAGCATTTGACGATTCTTTCTTGGGGTAGAAAAGAACAAATTGTTTCACTAATAGTGGGATTAGTAGGAGGAACTATCAGTGGTTTAGTTGGTAGTGGTATAGATATTTTTTCTTTCTCTGTGATGGTTTTATTGTTCGGTTTGTCCGAAACAATTAGTACTCCCACTTCTGTAATTTTAATGGCTATTAATGCTTGGACTGGATTTATATTGCATAAATTCTTTTTAGGTGATTTTATTGAACCTGTGAGCAATTACTGGCTAGCGGCAGTTCCAGTGGTTGTTGTGGGAGCGCCAACAGGGGCATTTTTATGTAGTCTGATGCAGCGTCAAACTATTGTAAATATAGTCCTTGGTTTGATTAGCATTGAGTTAGTTACTTCCCTAATTTTAATTCCTCTTGATACTACTTTAATCTTGGCTTCTGTAGTTGCCTTTTTTCTATTTTATTCAATGTATTCTTGGATGTACAAAAAAGAATGTTCTGCAACTAAAAGCAAGGAACTTCCCCCTGACTACAATCATGATTAAGTATTCTTAGCCTGAGATAATTGATGTAAAAATAAGTTTTGAGTATATTTTAGAGGTTATTTATAAAGTAAACCTTAATACCTAAGAAACCGGGTTTCTCTAAGAATCAGTACGATGCATATTCGATACTTGACCCAGAGAAACCCGGTTTCTAAAGCGGAAACTGCACCCCTACCAACCATGTCTCGCATTCTTTTTTCAAATTGGTATCACTAACAACTTGCACCATTCAAGAGCAAGTGTAGAGAAACCGGGTTTCTTAAGATTATTGACCTGTAAAATCCTACATTTTGGTTTAGAAACCCGGTTTCTGACATTGATGCAAATAACTAATGGGTTATACCCTACAGGTATTACAGCCCTCAAGGTATTGACCCCGTGGCGGCTTTTACACTCTTTACATAGAATTGTGCTGCGAAAAAAAAATACATTGCGCCAGCTTAACACTGTGTGTTCTGGCGCACTTGAATGTGATGTACGGAGTTATGTTATGGGTGCAAATGCGGAAAAAATCGTATTACAATATCTCAAAGAGCGTGGAGGATATGCCCGCCTCAGCGAATTTACGCAACAGGGAGTGCTGAAACTGTTAATTGAAAAGGAATTGATCAGAGTAGTACGCAAATGTCAGTCCCTAGATCAACCCCAAACTTGGTTGGTTGAATTGGTTTAATTGATACCTTGAAACTTTAGCTATATATAGAATTTAGCCCCCATGTTCGATACTTGAGGGCTTTTGTTTTGCAATCATAGTGATAAGTTCAGTATTGTTTTTGGGAAGAAACCCATTGCTGTAGAGCAACAGTTTTTCTGTGGGATAGAACCATTACTAAGGGCGCTATAGTTTCTGGCAAAAAAGCATTACTTACTATAGCGCTATAGTTTTTTGGAGATAGAACCACTACTACAACGGTATAGTTTCTGGGGGACAAAAGCATTACTGACTATAGCGCTATAGCTCTTTGGGGATAGAATCATTTTCCCAGCGTAATAGTTTTTCTGGGACAAAAGCATTACTGACTATAGCGCTATAGCTCTTTGGAGATAGAATCATTTTCCCAGCGTAATAGTTTTTGGGGACAAAAGCATTACTGACTATAGCGCTATAGCTCTTTGAAGATAGAATCATTTTCTCAGCGTAATAGTTTTTCTGGGACAAAAGCATTACTTATCTATAGCGCTATAGCTCTTTGGAGATAGAATCATTTTCTCAGCGTAATAGTTTTTCTGGGACAAAAGCATTACTTATCTATAGCGCTATAGCTCTTTGGAGATAGAATCATTTTCTCAGCGTAATAGTTTTTCTGGGACAAAAGCATTACT
>JASJCY010000083.1 GCA_030065825.1 Nostocaceae cyanobacterium
AATATGTATCAGGCAATTCAGTTGTTTCACGCGTTTTGCATAACCCTAATTCACTCGCTTTTTTTGCTGTGTTAGGTTCTATAAATGGCTGAAATAACTAAATCTCGTATAGTACTTATGTACAATGCGTAAGTCCTAAAGATAATTTTAGATACAACGATTCCTCTAGGGTATACTTCATAAATTCCTAGAGGAATTGCTATCAATAACAAAGATTTTTTGATATTTTTATCAGTCCCAATAATTTTGGAGACATAAATAAGCCAATTTAAAACATTTACCAACGAAAAAATCAGATTTTCAGGTTCTGGTTCTTGATTCTATTATCAATAAAACCCAAAAATAGTATTTATTTTTTGAAGATAGACCCGCTTTAAACTCTTACTGTGTCTTAGAGGATGTTTGAAAAGTATTATGTTTAACATCACAACTCTAAAAACCTAACCCCTAACCCCTTCCCTACTAGAAGGAGAACAGAAAAATAGGGGTTTCAAAGTCTGTTTCCTCCTAGGAGAAAGACTTTGAGAGAGGTTTTTTCGTAAAGCTTTAGACTTGACAAACATCCTCTTAGTTTCAAATATTTTCCTCACCCCTTGAGGTTTTAAAGCATGTCTATTTTGAAATCCATAGTTTTTTGCTCACCGGTTTTTGTTCCCAAATCCTATTCCCTATTCCCTTTTGACAAACTCCAGGTTTCGACTTGGACGAGGTTTATATCTAATTTGAGAACAAAAATGTTTTAGTTTTGCCCGAATAAATTAGAAAGAATTATAGACAAATTCAATCAACTTTAAATATGATGCAGCCAGTCATAAAAAATTGACTAATTAATTCCTAGTTAACAACACAAATTCATTATTGGAGAAAAACTCAAATGGCTAACATCGAAGTTAATGACATCAAACTTGCTGGTACACAATTGTTTGAAGATGGTGAAAGTTTCATCAGCGATTTGGAAGACAACGAACTTGAACTAACAGGTGGAATAAACTTTGCTTGTGCTTGTTGCTACACTAGTCATAATGGGACGATTGCGACTATCGTTGATCCTGTTCCGACAGGTTTTCCGACTACCACTGCACCTATAGAAATTGACTTTATGATGGTTGAGGCTATGTAATGGCTTGACTTTAAAGTTTCCATTCATTCCCAAAAATTTGAGTGGAGACTGTCAAGTATAAACATAATTTTAGGCACAACGATTCCTCTAGGATTTACTTCATAAATTCCTAGGGTAATCATTATAAATCAAATGAAAATAACAGTATTATAATTATCAGCAATGGCTACTATAGCTACCAACATAATCTTTATTTCTGAGTATTTAAATAAACTTGTTGACCGGGATTTTAATCTGCAAAAGGTTGACCCTAATCTCATTGAACAACGTCTCAAAAACTGGTCTCAACTCTTGGGGGGAGAAGATAAACTTAACAAGCGTCTTCAGTGGAATGGATGGGACTTAAACACAGTTCGTCTTTTCTTGGGAACAGCGGATGTTATCGATAATTCTGCTTGGCTAGCTTGGGTGGAAACTATCAAAGAATTTATGGGAAATGGCGTTATTTCTTTACGCAGTTTAGAGAGAGAAGAACAATTTCCAATTGACTCTGAAAATCCTTTACCTTTTGAAGACTTTTATCTTCCCTTTATCTTAGTAGCGCGGCGAAAACTAGAGGCTGATTTATCAGAGACTTCCTCACTGGAATTACTCGGTCGAGAAGCATGGAAATCTCTAGAAAGTAATTTACTCAAAAAACTGGCTAATTTAGGGGCAGAAACCTTACTATTTGAATTTTCTAAATTCCGGGAAAGTCAGCCATCTTATGACAAAAACGATTCCCAAGAAAGTCTCAGTAAAGCTTTGTATTATGCCTTTATCCAAAACCTGATTCAAGATGGGGGTATAGCATTTTTTCAACAATATCCAGTCCTAGCAGACTTGATAGCCACAACTATTAATTTATGGGTAGAATCTACTGCTGAATTTCTGCAACGTTTACAAGATGATTTATCTACTATTGAATTGACCTTCTCTGACCGCAAAAGCTTAGGAAAAGTCAAAGAAATCGAAACTTCTCTTTCAGAGTATCACAATGGGGGACGCTCTGTTTTAGTTCTGACCTTTTCTTCAGGAATAAAAGTAGTTTATAAACCCAAAGACTTGGGGCTAGATGTTGCTTTTAACGAGTTGCTAGACTGGTGCAACCAACAGGATATCTCTCTACCTTTCAAATTAACCAAGATTTTTAATCGCCAGGGATATGGCTGGGTTGAATTTATTGAACATCAATCTTGTGAAGATAAAGCTACAGTCCAACGCTTTTACAAAAGAGCAGGAATGTTATTGTCTCTACTTTATATCTTAGGCGCCAGTAAATGTCACAAGAATAATGTCATTGCCAGGGGCGAATATCCAATTTTCATCGATGCTGACCCCTTAATGTCTCCTGTAGTTAAAAGCTTCGATGAATCAGAAGAATGGTTCCAAGATTCAGTTCTAAAAACCGGCTTTTTACCTGCTTGGGAAGGTAATATAACCTCAAAAAACACTCGGGATTCTAGTGCTATTGGTGGTATTTATTCCCAGCAAGTTAACTCTTCAAAAGAGTGGACATTTATTAACACAGATGGGATGCAATTAACTCCCAAAACTACTATTATTCCTCCTCGGAATAATGTGGTCATACTAGAGGGGAAAATCGTCTCCCCCAATGACTACCTTGAGGAAATAGTGATGGGTTTTGAAGAGATATACCGTCTCTTAATCAAACATAGAGAAACTTTCCTAGCTGATAATAGTCCCCTATCACCCTTTAAATCCTTAAAGTCTCGATTTATCCTGCGTCCAACCAGCACCTATAATCTCATCACCCAACATAGCCTCAGCCCACAATATTTGCGCAGCAAAGTAGACTATAGCATTGCAATAGATATTCTTAGTCGAAGCTATTTGACTGCTGAAGAAAAACCAGACGTTTGGGCAATTTTGCCAGCGGAAATGAAATCTTTACAACAGCAAGACATTCCCTATTTTAGCGTATCCTGTAATAGTGATACCTTAGATATTGGACTAGAGCAACCCATCAAGCAATTCTTCAAAACTTCTAGTAACCAACAACTAATTTCTAGGCTACAGAGTCTGGATGAAAAAGATTTAGCTCTACAAATTAAATTGATTCGGGGAAACTTTTCTGCCAGGTTTACCCATCTGAAAAAAAATCATGTTGCTGCACCCCAAGGGGATTATTCCCAATTTCTCCCACTTACCCCTGAACAACTACTACAAGAAGCACTCTCAATTGGCAATAGTCTTGTCGCCAATGCGGTTATAAATAATGATAGCTGCAATTGGATTGCCATAGAATGTATGTTTAATGTCAGACGCTATCGACTTCAAACCTTGGATAATTTTTTATTTGAGGGGCGTATTGGTGTTAGCTTATTCCTAGCAGCCTTAGCAAAAATGACTGGTAAAAGTGAGTTTCAACAAGTGGCTTTAGCTGCTATCTCTTGTTTACGTCACTCCCTTAAAAAAGAGGAAGGTAACCAAAGATTAATTCAGTCAGAACTGGGTATGACAGGATTGGGTGGGTTAATTTACAGTCTGGTTAAAATTAGTCAGTTTCTGCAAAAGCCAGCCCTCCTAGAAGATGCCAAGCAGGCTGCTAAACTAATAACACCACAGGCGATCGCCAACGACCAAACCCTAGATATTGGGGGTGGAGTAGCCGGAGCAATTTTGGGCTTATTATCCCTCTACCAAGAGACAGGGGAGCAAGCCATATTACATACAGCGATCGCCTGTGGCGATCATCTCTTATCAAAACGAAGTAATACTGTTCCTAGGGCGTGGAAGACAATTAGTAAAGTACCTTTAACGGGTTTTTCTCATGGTGCAGCGGGTAATTCTTTGTCCTTATTGCGGTTATATGCTGCTACGGCAAACATAGCTTATTTAGAAGCAGCACAAGAGGGAATAGAATATGAGCAGAGTGTCTTTGACCAATCAGCAAAAGACTGGCCAGATTTGCGTTATCTAGACACAATAAATCAAGTTAGATTTAATGCTTGGTGTCACGGAAGTAGTGGAATTGGCTTAGCCCGTTTAGGTAGTTTAGGGATTTTACCAGCAGAAGAGATTGATGCTAATATCCAAATCGCTTTAGAAAACACGCAAAATTATGGCGTATCAAATAGAGACCTAGACCATCTTTGTTGTGGGAATTTAGGCAGAACTGAACTATTTGTCGTCGCTTCCCAAAAACTTGGTAACCACGAATGGCTAAAAACTGCTAGGAAGCAAGCAGCATGGGTAGTGGAAAGGGCAAAAGAAAATGGGGGATATACTTTAGATTTATTACCTAACTGGCTTTCTAACCCTAGTTTTTTCCGGGGTACAGCAGGGATAGGGTATCAGCTTTTACGCTTAGCATCTCCAGAATTGTTGCCTTCAGTGCTGATTTGGGAATAATTAACGAAGGAAGAAGTAGGGAGGAAGAAGGAAGAATCAACCCCATTAATAAATTAAGGGGCTTGTATCCTTTCAATTAGTGATGGGTTTCACCCCCAACTTTGAGTGTTTCTCTCGTTTCCAGGCGATCGCCAGGATTTGAGGCGGGAGCCTCAATCGCTGCATTCCTTGCCTCTGGCAAGGAACGAGAAATGAGGGGCTAGACCATTCATTAATTCGCCAACAGTATCATAAATTAAGGGGCTTGTATCCTTTTTGGTCGGAAGAAAGAAGGTAAAGGCTGCAACCCATATCACTACACTTCTTCCTTCTTCCCTCTTCCCTCAACATCCTCCGCAGTCGGTCAAAATTCAAAAATTCAATAAATCACAAAATGAGTGAAAACGAATTTAATAGTAAGGGTTTCAGCCTTACTTCACAGCAGAATGCATTTGTTTGCGGAATGCTGGGAAAATTTGTAGTACAAGCATTTAATTTTATTTAATTTTATACTTCAAATTATAGCGGTTTTCAGTTGAGTGAGATACACAATTCAACCTCACCCCTCTCCCATTGGCAGAGGGGGACGCACTAATTTACATAAAACGCGCAACCCTTATCAAAACTAGCGGTTTAGTGAGGATTATCAATTGAGTGCGAATAACCCTCACCCAAAATCTGGTAAGCCAAGCCAATAAACCAAAAGGGTTGGCTCATTGCTTTTTTGGTTTTTTCCACGGGGGAATAGGAGAGGGGAAGGGGAGCCACTGCGTTGCTTTTCCAAAGTTGTAGCAAGTGCCGTGGTGAGGTTCAGGTCTGTATTGCACCCAACCAAAAACCGCTATATTTAACTAATATTTAACTAAAATGTAACCATAAAAAAACTTCTAAAATAACTTTTTTATTTACTGAAACTTCATTTTTGCAACTGTAAAAATTAGTTATGATTACTGATACTACTTTATCAGTATTTTCAATTAAGAACATGAATTTTAAAAATATAGGAACCCTTGTTGCTAGTACAGCAGTCAGCAGTCTTCTCTCCTTATCTCCAGCAGCAGCAGTTATATTAGTCGAACCCATTTTGACAACCGCAGATCCCAGTCTTCCTTTCCCTGATTTCGGTATTGGCGTGAATCCCCCTGGTGAGATTCTTGTATGGAATGCACCTGATGTCAGCGGTCAACAAAATTTTCTCAATGAGGGGACAGGACTTGATATCACTAACATAGAACTGTTTTTATTTCCTGATTTCGATGCCCTTAGTGAGGATGTAATCTGGGGAGATGTTGATGGAGATGGTCACATTGGCGTATCTGACTTCTTTGACAATATTGAGGTTGATAATAACTTTATATTGCAAGACTCTGGACAATTTTTCCGAGCTCCACGGGTTACTTTTACAGGAGGAGCCATTCCCCTGGGAGCGGCTTTTGTTGCTCAAACTCCGACTCTGCCAGATTTGACAGTCTCGCCAGATGTGGGAGATAATGGTCCTCTGGTAGTCGGGGGTCGTTATGATGGTGTCGCCGTCCCAGAACCCTCCACCATCCTCGGTTTAGTTTCCATACTAGGATTTGGAGTCCTGTTCAACAAGAAATCCTCTCAGAAGACCTCAGAAACCCCACGGAAGACAGCCGGGGGTCCAGGAATTGACCTAATCTGACCAGAGTAAGTACTTCCAGTACTGCTTTAGAGGCAAGAGTTAAAGACCGTGACCTCGGAATGCTTCCGCTAGTTAAGAGTTCTAGAACCGAACGGTTAAACACCCGAGTTGCTACCCTGCACCGAAGCCGCAGGACCTGCGTCTATATGCCGAGGAACCCGTCCACCGCATTGGCTCATCTTTACTGGGGTTAAGGAAGCAATACGGTTCAGTTAAGAAAAATAGTAGGTTGGGTGGAACGTACACGTAATGTTCTGTGAGCGGTAGTGGAACCCAACAAAACCGTTGATAGTGTTGGGTTACCCTACGGGTTCCGCTTGCGGTACACCTAGGTTCCACCCTACGGGAAGCAAGCTACAACCCAACCTACGCCAGTTTTAGTTTTCAGGCTTAACTGTAGCTTGCATCACGGGCAGCAATACGGTATTGAGTTAAGGAAGTGCCGCTTGAGGAGTACCGACCTCTAACATTGTCGTTCGTGCAGCCTGTGCAAAGCACTTAGCTAACTTTACCCCGAAAGGGAGACTCGCAAGAGCAAAACCACTATCTGTACAGGGTTGTAAAGCTTGAGATGGTAACTGTCCCATCGATAATACATTACAAAAGTACACCTTTATTTGTGGATAAGTCTAATATACTATTAGAACTCGCCCTAGAAGGGCGAGGAATCTGAACCTATAATTTTTGGTCAAGAATGACCAGATGCAGTCACAAGTAGATTTTCTTGATTGCGTTGGACTTCCAATTGTTGGATTTGCCCTGTAAATCTACCTCTGGGAAGCTTTAAAAGTACATGGCTGCAAGCTTGAAAAGCTTCTACTAGATAGTGGCAAGCCTGTTCTGGTTCTGTATGTTCGCCACAAGTAAAGACATCTACTGCTAAATAGCCATTTTCGGGCCAGGTATGAATCGATATATGGGATTCTGCCAAAAGCACCAAAGCCGTAACTCCGTAGGGACTAAACTCGTATGACATCTGTTTAAGAAGTGTAGATTTCGCCCTCTTAGCTGCCTCCTGTAGAGACTTTGTAATGAAGTCTACGTTATTAAGCAAATGAGTTGGACAGTCGTAAAGTTCAAGAATACAGTGGCTGCCAACCGGAACCAGAGAGGTTCCCCCTACCGAGTAAGATATTTTTTCCAATTTTTCACCCTTACAACACAGAAGACTACAAAAAATGAACCTCCAGCATCAAATGCGCTAGGGCTTTTTTGCTTTCAAGTTCGCTGTTGTACTAAATCTTTCCTGTACAGTTTACGCACAGATATGCAATTATCTCATGCTTTTAGTAATTTGCTTTATCTATTTTGTGCGATTTTTTCCTAACTCGCAAATTTTTTTCGAGATTGATACTTTGATGTTATTTTATTAGCGACATTTCTAACTTTTTTGAGAAATTGGGAATCTTTGTCAAAAAAATGTCACAAAACCATAATATTTTTATGTCAACAATTTATAACAAAAAAATATCCACAGCAAAGCCAGGAATACCCTTATTATAGCAGAAAATATGGCACTGTAAACCCTTAAATCTCGTTGCCTCAAAATGATAATGATTCTCATTCATCTGAAAAATTGAAAGAAAAATATTATCATCCATAATTTTAATAAAAATTAATAATCAAGTTTGAGATGAAAATCTTGCTCTTTTTTGATCACCAACATATTAAATGTTATCCCATAGGAATCTTTGTCAGAACAGATGTCACAAAACCATAATATTTTTATGTCAACAATCTATAACAAAAAAATTTCCACAGCAAAGCCAGAAATACCCTTATTATAGCAAAAAATATGCCGCTGTAAACCCTTAAATCTCCTTGCCTCAAAATGATAACGATTATCATTCATCTGAAAAATTGAAAGGAAAATATTATTATGGAGATTTTTAATAAAAATTAATAATCAAGTTTGAGATGAAAATCTCTCTCTTTTTTGATCAACAACATATTAAACTTCTTGCAGAAGTCGGGAACAGGAAAGAGGGAATAGGAAAGAGGGAATAGGAAAGAGGGAATAGGAAAGAGGGAATAGGAAACGATGAATAGTTACGACTGGATAGTTATTGGTGCTGGGATTACAGGTGCTGCGATCGCCTATGAGTTGTCGCAAAAAGGCTTTTCAGTACTACTGTTGGAACAAAATGCAATACCAAATAACGCTACTCGTTACAGTTACGGTGGGTTAGCTTTTTGGTCTGGAACTACCCCATTAACTCGTCAGTTATGCGATCGAGGATTAGCGCGTCACCGTGTCCTATCCGCAGAATTAGAAGCTGATACCGAGTTTCGGGAGTTGGATTTGTTATTAACCATTCCCCGCGATATTGACCCACAAGGGACTGCTGCTGCTTATAGTCGTTTTGCTACCCCTCCCCAATTACTCAGGGTTGATGAAGCTTGTGAATTAGAACCATTGCTAAATCGGGAGGCAATATCAGGTGCTTTAACTGTTAAACACGGTCATATTCATCCAGATAAAACAAGGCAGGCTTACATCCAAGCTTTTGTGCGTTTAGGGGGTGAAATCCAGATTGCACGGGTATTGGAATTAGAGGCTACATGGAAATCTCAGCAACCCAACCCACGGGTAAAAACAACTAAAGAAACTTACCAAGGAGGTAACGTAATTGTATGTGCTGGGGGATTTAGCCGAGAGTTATTGAGAAAATCTGCTATTCCAATTCAGCTATATTTTACCCATGCAGAAATTATTGAAACCCCAGCAGTAGATGTAAAATTGCGTACTTTGGTAATGCCTGCTGTTCTCCAGCGATTTCGATTAGAAGCTGAATCGACTCACACGGATGAGTTATGGAATCAACAGGGTAATGATTTGGGTTCAATATTAGATGCGGGTGCAGTCCAATTTCAAGATGGTAGTTTACGCTTAGGTCAAATTAGTCGCGCATTTACAGATACTAACGCCACATTCAATGCCACTGCTAGCGAAACTTTGTTGCGTCAGAATTTGGGGGAAATATTACCAGCATTAGCTAATTTACCAGGAACTTGGCGTAATTGCCTAGTAGCTTTTAGTAAAGATAGTCTTCCTTTGATAGGTGAGATTCCAGGATGGCAAGGTATATATATATTCTCAGGATTTAGCAACCCCTTGGTATTTATACCACCATTAGCACAGGGTTTTGCTAACTTTGCAATTGGAAATAAAGATGAGATTCTTTCTCAGTTATCTCCTAGTCGTTTTCAATAAAATAGATTGATGTAGATTTAGTCAAGTGTTGAAATTTCCATAAAAAACCGTACTGTCTGTAAAACATATTTTATAAATGAATTGCCTAGACTAGAATAAGGCTAGAGGCAAAAGTTTGAGATTGCAAGTGCACCTCTGAGTGATAACACTCAGGAGAATATAAGTAAAATGGGATTTTTTGATTCAGATATAATTCAGCAAGAAGCAAAACAGCTATTTGAAGATTATCAAGCACTGATTGAACTTGGTAAAGGTTACGGCAAGTTTGATCGCGAAGGCAAAAAGCTGTTTATTGAACAAATGGAAAACATGATGGAGCGCTATCGTATTTTTATGAAGCGCTTCGAGTTGTCTGAGGATTTTATGGCACAAATGACTATGGAACAGTTAAAGACTCAGCTAAATCAGTTTGGAGTGACTCCCCAACAAATGTTTGAGCAAATGCATGTCACCCTAGAACGGATGAAAGCCGATATTGAAAAATAGCTCTATTGATAATCTTGACCCATGATCAGACTAAAAAACCGGGTTTATAAACACAAAATTTAGGTTTTCAGCATTAGCCACTCTGAATAAATCCTGGCAGTCGCTATAACTTTGGCAAAGTTCGCAACGCGCTGCCTTGCTTTTTCACATACCTGTAAGATGTATATTCTTGAATTATGAGTTAAAACTTCCAAAGGCGATATATTGCGTCTGGAACTACTTTGTCCCTTCGGAGAAGCAAGCTACATGGGGGAGGGCACGCCACTTCTCTCAACGCGCTTAACCCGCGCACGAGAGTCAATCATTAATCCGTTTAGAGTATATTTGTTGGTTGACATACATCTTGCACCTGGGCTAAAAACCGGGTTTCTTGCAAATCTCTCAGTCTCAAAACCTTAATTTTTCGTTTAGAAACCCGGTTTTTTTAGTTTTGTTGAGAATGGTGCAAGATATGAGTTGACTGACAAAAGTCTTAGAAGTTTTGAAATTTAGTAGCCCCTCCACCCAACGCAATCGGTTGCGGTTGTTGGGTTTCATGCTTCAACCCAACCTACATCTACATCAAAAAGATTTGTCAGTCAATCAGGTATATTTGACCGAAGGCTTCTGCCAACGGATATGGAAGTAGGAAGGAGGCACTTATGCACAAGGACGATTTTCCTTTTTCCCTTCTTCTTCATTCCTCATGGATATAGGTTAAGCGTCGTTTACGACTTTATGAGTTTGGAAGCACTCCAAGGGACTTCCAAACATAAAACCGCTCAAACCCTCTTCCTTCAGTTGACATCTTACTCCTATTTTGCGCCTCTTGTCTCCAAACTCCTAACTTCTAACTCCAAACTTCTAACCACACATCTTGCAGCATTCTCAACAAGACCTAAAAAACGGAGTTGATTAAAGTCAAAAGTGAGACATTGCGGTGGTGAGGCAGTAACTCCTAATTGTTAACTCCTAGCCCTATTTTTTCGGTTTAGGACGACGGAACTTAGAATAAGGCTTAAAGTATTCCACCCGTGAATTTTTAAGCGCTCTGAGCATAAAATCACGCCAAATTGGAGCTACCATAGTACCACCTGTGGCACCTCTTGCCAGGGTTCTATTGTCGTCTCTACCCACCCATACAGCAGTAGTTAACTGGGGAGTGGTACCCACAAACCAGATATCTTTTTCTGAGGAAGTTGTTCCCGTCTTACCCGCAGCTTGGCGACCGATAGCAGCATTTTTACCAGTACCGCCATTAATTACTGATTTCATAATATCTATTGTCGCTGCCGCTGCCCAGGGGTCAAGAACTTGCTTTGGTTTTGGGGTATTATCCAGCAACACATTGCCACTACTATCAGTAACACGGACAATGATTGTTGTGGGAGATTGCCAGCCATAATTGGCAAGGGTAGCATAGGCACCAGCCATTTCTAATGGTGTCACCCCAATAGCACCTAGAGGTAAGGAAGTTACAGGCTGCATGGGACTGGTAATTCCTAAAATACGGCATGTGTCTACTACGTTATTCATTCCTATTGCTTTACCCAGCTTAATCACAGGAATGTTGCGAGATTGGGATAAAGCGGTGCGAATTGACATCGACCCAGCAAAGCCACCACCATAGTTTCTCGGATAATACCAACCGCTACCATCACGATAACGAACTGGAGTATCGTACACAGTGGTGTTTGGGCTATATTTGCCCGTGGCAAAGGCTGCATAGTAAACAAAAGGCTTAAAGGCAGATCCGGGTTGCCGTAAAGCTTGGTTAGCGCGGTTAAACTCACTTTTTTTCGCATCCACACCCCCTACCAAAGCTTTGACAAAATGGGTACGGGGGTCAACTGCTACTAAGGCAATTTGATTTTTGTATAAACCCCGTCTTAGGAGTCTGTAATGCCACTTAGTGACAAGTTTCTCCGCCATCTGTTGGAACTTAGTGTCCACAGTGGTTTGTACCCGCATTCCCCCCTTTAGTAGTGCGTCACGACCAAATTTTTTCGCCAACTCCAAGGATACGGCATTGGTAACATAGGGTAGGGCACTACCTTGAAAGGACTTAATTTTACCCAGTTTAATTTCTTCTTTGAGGGCGTTGTTATACTCTTTCTGGGTAATCCATTCCAATTCCAGCATCCTGTTCAAGACAAGCTTTTGCTGCTGTTTTGCCTTGGTCATGCTGACAAAGGGGCTATACTGTTCTGGGGCTTGGATTAACCCCGCCATCATCGCTGATTCAGCCAAGGTTAAATTCTGGGCAGATTTATTAAAGTAACTCCTAGCAGCGGTTTGCACCCCATAATTATTGTGACCCCAATACACCTGATTCAGGTACATTTCCAAAATTTCGTCCTTGGGAAGAATTTGCTCTAAGCGGATTGCTAGTACACCCTCTGCTAACTTGCGAGTAAAAGCACGCTTATGAGACAAAAACAAGTTTTTTACTAACTGCATGGTGACAGTAGAACCACCCTCACGCACACCCCCAGCAGCCCAGTTTGCCACCACTGCACGTCCCACACCTTTAGGGTTAATACCGTGGTGATAGTAAAAATCACTATCTTCGCTTGCCAAGACTGCCCGCTTTAAGTCCGGAGAAATATTATCTAAGGGTACTACTTCTCGATTTGCTTCTCCGTGAATACTCGATAAGAGTCTACCTTCAATGTCATATATATAACTGGTTTCTGAAGGGAAAAAGTTACGTAGCTGTCTCACATCTGGTAAATTACGGAAACTAACAGCTAAGCCGACAAGTCCTCCAGCTACAATAGAACTTGTCAACATAGTCACAGACAACAGAGTACCACCAGTTACCTGACCTACTCCTTTAATAAAATCAAACCCAGATGTATTCCGAGTTCTTCGGGGTTGTTTATCTTCAAAAGTCCTAGAAGACACAGCGATTTCACTTCCTCACTTTTAAATATTACTCTAATTTCTAAAGAGATTATTTTTTTGCAATTATATTAGTTTGGCAGATGAAAGTTTAGACAAATTGCAAGTGTTTATAACTAATCCAAATTCTCGAATGCAAAGCATAGTTAGTCAATCTCCTAGTATGGCGCAAAATTTTGCTTGGTTACGTCGTGGTGTTGTAGAAATTTTCCCACAACCCGCTGATAATGACAGCCAGACCCAAAGCCTAGAAAACATTTTAGCGACCACAGACCGACCTTTAAGGGTAAAATTGGGAATTGATCCCACAGGGGCAGATATTCATTTAGGTCATAGCATACCAGTGCGAAAATTGCGAGCATTTCAAGATGCTGGTCATACTGCTGTATTAATTATCGGTGATTTTACGGCTAGAATTGGCGATCCCTCCGGTAAGTCTGAGGTGCGACGTCAACTTTCACAAGCACAAGTAGCACAAAATGCCCAAACTTATCTTGACCAAGTCAGACCTATTTTAGATTTTGACACACCAGGCAGGCTAGAAATCCGCTATAACTCACAATGGCTTTCTAAACTTGATTTGAATAAAATTTTAGAATTACTTTCTACCATGACGGTGGGACAAATGCTAGCAAAGGAAGGCTTTGCTGAACGTTATAAAGCAGAGAACCCTATTTTTATCCACGAGTTTCTTTATCCCTTAATGCAGGGTTACGATTCTGTAGCCGTTGCAGCTGATGTAGAATTAGGAGGTACTGACCAGAAATTTAACATTGCCGTGGGCAGAGATTTACAGCGGCATTTTGGACAAGAACCCCAGTTTGGATTACTGCTACCGATTTTAATCGGCACCGATGGTGTGCAAAAAATGTCCAAATCTCTGAATAATTACGTAGGTTTATCAGAACACCCGTCACAAAAATATCAAAAACTACAAGGCACTCCCGATAATTTACTCGAACAGTATTTTGAACTGCTAACAAATTTACCTCTAGATAAACTACCAGAAAATCCCCGCGATCGCCAAAAACTCCTAGCCTGGGAAATTGTTCAGCAATATCACGGTGAACAAGCTGCCAATGAAGCACAAAAAGCTGCGGAATCTGGGGGAGAACAAGGAGAATTACCCGAATTTTCCCTAGCTGGGGTAGAATTTCCCGCCAAGCTATTCCAAATTTTAAATCTTAGCGGTTTGTGTAAAAGTGGCGGGGAAGGAAAGCGCAAAATCAAAGAAGGTGGAGTCAAGCTAGATGGCGATCGCATTACCGATATTGATACCACTTTCCAGGACAAGAGTGAATTACACGGACGAGTTTTGAAACTTGGTAAAAATAAGCTTGTGAAGCTTGTGCCGTGATAGGGAGATGGGCACGTAGGGGGGGGTTTCCCCGCCTGCAAGTGGGGTAAATGGGCACGTAGGGGCGGGGTTTCCCCGCCTGCAAGTGGGGCAGATGGGCACGTAGGGGCGGGGTTTCCCCGCCCAGAGTGTTTCCCCGCCCAGAGTGTTTCCCCGCCCAGAGTGTTTACCCGGTTTGGGAGTAGGGGGAGATTGAGAAACCTGTTGGGCGCAAGCTTTGCGCCCCTACAAATTCTGTACCGTGCACCTGTTGGGCGCAAGCTTTGCGCCCCTACAAATTCTGTACCGTACACCTGTTGGGCGCAAGCTTTGCGCCCCTACAAAATCAACCACAGATAAACACAGATGAACACAGATGCAAGAATTATTGTGCCCCTGGATGTACCAGATGGGGAAAGGGCGATCGCATTGGTGGAAAAATTGCCCCAAGTGAGTTTTTTTAAGGTGGGTTTGGAGTTATTTACTAGCAGTGGTCCGAGTATTCTAGAAGAACTAAAAAATCGAAACAAGCGGATTTTCCTGGATTTAAAATTCCACGATATCCCTAACACTGTGGCTGGTGCTTGTCGGGCTGCGGCGCGTTATGGAGTAGATTTATTGACAATTCATGCTACAAATGGCACAGATGCCCTCAAAGCGGCAACAGAGGCTGTTAGGGATGGTGCAGCCCAAGCAGGTGTAAAGCCACCGCAGTTAATTGCCATAACTTTACTGACAAGCATTTCTGCCCGTCAGCTGGCATTTGATTTAAAGGTTCCCCTAGAATTGCCGGAATATGCCTTGCAAATGGCGTTAATGGCTAAAGAAAGTGGTTTAGATGGGGCGGTGTGTTCCCCCCAAGAAGTAGGACAATTGCGGGATGTTTGTGGGGATGATTTTCTCTTGGTTTGTCCGGGGGTACGTCCAAATTGGGCAGAAAAGGGAGATCAAAAAAGGGCGCTTACTCCATCTCAAGCCCTGAAAGCTGGTGCGAATTATTTGGTAATTGGGCGTCCTATTACTGCTGCTGCCGAACCTGAGGTAGCCTGGAAGCGGATATGTGAGGAATTGGCTGCTGTTAGATGAAATTAGGAGTTTGGAAAGGAAATTATTCCTTGTGGTTTGTCAGTTGCGCTTTTTGGTTTTTAGGATCAAATGCGGCATTTTCATTCCCTGTAGAGACAGGATATGTCGCATCTGTACACTTCCCTAAAGGAAAAGATTTCCAGAAGGAGACAGAAACCTTTATTTGTTCTCAACAAAATCTAGAAATATTAACTACTAACTTATTGCGTGATTTACCTAGTTACGCTAATCGTGCGACTCAACGTGCCCGCCGTCTCAGGAGAGAAACGGATGTTTACAGTTATATGTTAGTGGCGGGTAAACCTGAGTTTGTGCCTCTCGCCTTGAACCCAGGAGAAGAAAATATACAAGTAAGACCCAAAACTTCGGAAGATACTAAACAGGTATTTTTTACAACTTTAGGACGCCAGTATATTGGTGGAAAAGTGGTAGAAGTGCAGGAATTTCACCGGCTATTGTTAACTAAAAGTGATGGTAACTGGTGGATGGTAATGATGTTTTCTCAAACTGGTTCCTATCCGAAAACCAAACCACCAACACCACCAAGGGATAGCAGTAATGGTGTTGTCGCACAAGGTATTAAAACTTGGTTGCGAGATTGTCGTGCTGGAACAGTAAATATGTCATTAGTCATTAGTCATTAGTCATTAGTCATTTGTCATTAGTCATTGGTCATTAGTCATTTGTCATTTGTCATTACCAATTACCAATTACCCATTACCAATTACCCATTACCAATTACCCATTACCCATTACCCATTACCAATCGATTATTTCATTGTACTTGGCACGAACTGCTTGTATATCTTGCCACATCAGCCATTTGGGACTACCTTTTTCCCGGGATGGATTGCGTAGTAGGTAAGAAGGATGGAAAATTGGCATACACAAACGTTCTTCCCACTCCATCCACTGTCCGCGAATTTTGGTAATTCCTCGCTTATCACCTGTTACACCCTTAACTGCTGTTGCACCTGTCAACAAAATGATTTTAGGGTCAACTAGACGGATTTGTTCTAACAAATAGGGTTTACAAGCAGCAATTTCTTCTGTTGTAGGAGTACGGTTACCGGGAGGACGGCACTTGACGATGTTGCATATATAGACATCTTTTTCTGTATCTAGCTTTACAGATGCCAAAATTTTATCTAAAAGTTGTCCAGCCCTACCTACAAAGGGTAACCCAGTTTGGTCTTCATTTTCTCCTGGTGCTTCCCCCACAACCATGATTGAGGCTTGAGGATTACCTCTTCCAATCACAACATTTTGACGAGTGTCTCCCAACTCGCAACGATGACAATTTTGGCAATGCTGTGCTAATTCACTCATATTGTCATAGGTGCCGGGAGGAATTGCTATTTTGGCGTCTGTGGGAATCAGTTCTTTTTGATTGGGGTTGGAGTCTTCAAAAAGACTGAGTTGTTCGCTGCTCATAAAAATTGGAATATTGGCAGATACAATAACTGTTTAAATGCAGTTAAGGGAACAAAATAAATTATCCCCTAGGGGCACGGCGTCGGTAAGGTTACTCTATATACTGAGATATTATGGATGTCCTGCCCCTTCCCAAGAAATGGATATTTTTTTATTTGGAAGTCCTTAAAGTTAATATCTCATAAAAAGCAATTTGATGAGGTTTGGATTCATGTTGATAGCGTTGGGTTACCCTACGGGAAGGCTACGTCTACGTTCCACCCCTCCGGGGTGTGCAAGCTACAACCCAACCTACGCCTTTGGAAAAACCAGGATTCTGAACTGTTGTTGCTACCCCTATTAAAAAATAGAAATAATTCTTACAATTTGTTACTCTGGAGGTAATGCTTTGTTGGGGTAGCCTTTCCTGGAAGGGTAGCAGCTACCGTAGGCGATCGCTAATCCTTGCTGACAAAACCAGTTCGATGTCCCGATGAAACTAGTAGCCAGTCAACGTTTGCTTCCCAGCAGCCTTGTTTTTGGCTGTCTAGCAACGGCGAATCATGCATTTGCCCAAATAGTTCCCGATAATACTCTACCGACAAATTCCCGTGTTACCTCTGGATGTGTTGTCTGCGACATTGGAGGTGGTACAATTAAGGGTTTGAATTTATTCCACAGTTTCCAACATTTTTCTGTACCTACGGGTGGTGCAGCCAGATTCAACAATGGTCTAGAAATTCAAAATATATTCACACGAGTAACTGGTAATTCTATCTCCAATATTGATGGTTTGATTCGCGCCAATGGTGATGCTAATTTCTTTTTCTTTAACCCCAACGGAATTATTTTTGGTGAAAATGCTCGCTTAGATATCGGCGGTTCATTCCTAGGAACTACAGCCAGTAATGTTCAATTTGCCGATGGCAGTTTTTTTAGTGCTACTAATCCCCAAGATAAACCATTGCTGACAATAAATGTACCTATAGGTTTGGGTTTTACTAATAATCCAGGAAGAATTTATGTAGAGGGTACAGGACACAAAATGTCAGCAGATTCTTTATTTGTACCTATTTTTAACAGCAGCACTAATAGTCAGTTGCAAGTGCAAACGGGAAAAACTTTAGCACTTGTGGGAGGAGATATTACTCTTAATGGTGCTACTTTAAAAGCGGAAAGCGGACAACTAGAATTAGGTAGTTTACGGGGAGCAGGTACAGTTAATTTGCAAGGCAATATAAACAGTTTTAAACTTGACTACAATCAAACAAATAATTTGGGAAATATTAGCTTTGAGCAACGTTCCCTTGCAGATGCTAGTGGTTTTAATGCTGGTTCAATTCAAATACAAGGTAATCAAGTTACCCTAAACAATGGTTCATTAATTATAGTCAAAAACCAAGGGCTGCAAAAAGCAGGAGATATTAATATTAATGCAATTGAATTATTAAAATTAGATAATAACACAAATAATTCTGAATTTAATACTACCATTCTTAGTGAAACTATATCCCCCGGAGATAGTAGCAATATCAATATTAAAACTAAAAATTTGATTGTTCGGGATGGCGGTGCTATTAATAGCAAAACATTTTCTATTGCTAACGGTGGTGAAATTAATATTAATGTAACTGAATTGTTCGAGGTTAGTGGTTATTCAGCAATAGATCCTAATAGAATCAGTACCGTTAGTGCTGGTACCTTAATGCCAAAAACATCAGGATTTACTAGTGGTAAAGCAGGAGATGTAAATATATTAACCAAACAACTATTGGTGTCGAAAAATGGAACTTTGTCAACTTCCAACTTTGGCAATGGATTGGGTGGTAACCTCACCATTAACGCTGAAACAATAGACATAATTGGTTCTGATGCCATTTCCATTGCCAGTTCCATTAGTGCTACAAATCTGGGTACAGGTAGTGCTGGTAGCATAAATATCGATACCAATACTTTGAGTCTTGAAAATGGGGGAATAGTTACTACAGAGAGTTTTGACAGTGGTTCTGCAGGAAATATCACAATCAACGCTAGTGAATTTATTGATGTGAGTGGTACTACCCCAGTATTTGTGAGTGAAATCACATCAGCTGTTAAAACCCCCATTCCATTATTGCAACAACGGTTCGGGTTGGATGCTATTGTCAGTGGAGATTCTGGCAACATCATCATTAATACACCCACTCTGAAAATTAGTAACCGGGGAACTGTAAGTGTAAAGAATGATGGAATGGGCAATGCCGGAAACATTAAAATAAATGCCAACTCCCTATTTTTAGATAATCAAAGTAGCCTCACAGCTGCTACAGCATCTGGGGAGGGGGGTAATATTTTCTTCCAAGGACAGAACTTGTTAATGCGTCGTAATAGCAATATTACCACTACTGCGGTAGGTGATGGTAATGGAGGTAATATAACCATTGATACAGATATCCTTGCAGCCCTGGAAAATAGTGATATTACCGCTAATGCCCAAGCCAGTTTTGGAGGAATAGTAGTTATCGACGCTACTGCTATTATTGGGACTCAATTCAGTCAAGAATTGACCCTTGACAGTAACATCACCGCAACTTCTTCCTTAGGATCAGAGTTTAATGGTGTAGTAGATATTACAACTCTCTCCGTTAAACCAACCTCTGGATTGGTGAAGTTACCAGAAACCCTTGTAAATTCCAGTAACCAAATTACTGCCAGATGTTCAAATAATAACGATAGTAGCTTTCGGATTGCCGGACGAGGTGGACTACCACCAAGCCCAAATGACTTATTAATAGGCGATCGCATATTAGTCGATCTAGGTGAGCAACCTACAGTCGGTGGGGGTGCTTCTGTCTCCCTATCCCCTGCTAAGACTCCTGCCAACAACGAAATTGTGGAAGCACAAGGATGGGTTGTTGATGCCAATGGTCAAATTTATTTGGTAGCAGATGTGAATGAAGTTATACCAAACTCTCCGGCATTACCCCAGGCTTCCTGTGAAAATTTGTCAAATGGTAAAGGCTAAATGGGTGAAATTCCTAACTTCTAACTTCCAAAATAATTAAAAATTAAAAATTGGTAACTCCAAACTCCTGTAGGGGCAAGCAGTGCTGTGCCCCTACTAACTCCAAACTCCTGTAGGGGCACAGCAGTGCTGTGCCCCTACTAACTGCTAATTGCTATTCAAAAAAATCGCCCCCTAAAAGGAGGCGCGTCACCAAAAAACGATAGCTTTTAGCTAGCAATATATTCTTTGACACTGGTACGACGGCGACGCAGATGCGCTAGCGCCTGATGTTCCAATTGACGAACCCGTTCGCGGCTGAGGTTTAACCTCTCACCCACTTTCGCCAAGGACATTTCGTTACCATCGTTTAAACCAAAGCGCAGGGCTAAAACTTCTCGCTGTTGGGGAGTTAATTCTGCCATCAGGTTGTTCAAGTCTTGGCGCAGAAAGTCCTGAGTCATGTAATATTCTGGAGATGGTCCTTCATCCTCCAGCATTTCTTGTAACTCAGTATCTTGGTTGTCTCCAACTCGTACATCCAAAGAAACTGGCTGACGCGCCATGTTCAGATACTCGCGGATCTGAGAGGGTTCTAACTCCAGTTCTTTAGCTATTTCACTAGGAGAAGGCGAACGCCCCAACTTCTGAGCTAGTTCTCGCTGTACTTTTTTGATTTTGTTCAGTTTCTCAGTAATATGAATTGGTAGGCGGATAGTACGTCCTTGTTGAGCGATCGCCCGGGTAATCGCTTGACGAATCCACCAGTAAGCGTAAGTGGAGAATTTATAACCTCTAGTGGGGTCAAATTTCTCTACACCCCTCTCTAATCCCAAGGTTCCTTCCTGGATTAAATCCAGAAATTCCATGTTCCGCTTCTGGTACTTTTTGGCAATAGCAACCACCAAGCGCAAATTAGCTTCAATCATCTTCTGTTTGGCTAGTTTGCCTTGGTTTACCGTCCGTTTCACCTCAGTTTCAGATAGACTAACCTTGTCAGTCCATTCACTTAGAGTTGGTTCGCGGTTCAGTTTTTTTGCTAAAGCTTCTTTGGCTTCCAGCAACGTCATCATTTGTTGTACTTGCTTTCCGTAAACAATTTCTTGCTCCCGGGTTAACAACGGTACACGACCAATCTCGCGCAGATAGGTTCGCACCATATCAGCCGTGAATTTGGTGTTTGAGTTTTCAGTTGGAATGTTAACAGTAGGCATTGGTGCGTTGTCCTCTACTCCGTACACACAGAGAAGTGCCTTGCCGGGATAATTTTAGAAGCCCCTTCGGGTCTACCCGGTGTTGTGGCAACTTCGGGAATGAAGATTTCAACTCGAATGGATTGGGACGGTTGGTATACATCTCACGTCACATCGGAAACCCCCAAAGTCACTCAGTTGATACAGAAATTTTCCAGCAAGACTGTTATTTTCTTGGGAAGGTTCCCCCAACTTCCCTCAATCCCCTTAATTTCAGATTCTTTAAACAGCACGCTCCATTGTTTTTGAGAATTTTTCTTGCTCTGTTATTTCTAGTAGCGGTGGTAAAAATCCGAAGTCAGTATGAGTTCTACTTATTTAATAATACGACAAATTTGTCTGTTAGTAAAGTGTCATAGCTAAATCTTCCTATTATACTGCAAAAAAGTGTACTCTCCTAAAATATTTGAAATTCCTTTTCAATAGTCATTACATATATAGTGACGTTAAAATCCCCTATTCAGGTTGCCGTAATTAGCGGGATTTCCGAACTAATTTGGCTATGAAAATGGGGGATGTTACGAAATCTTGGTAATTCGGAATTAGGAGGGGAGGAGGTGTAGTTGATATATTTTGGGAAATTCGTAGGGGCGCAAAGCTTGCGCCCAACAGGTGCGGAATTCGTAGGGGCGCAAAGCTTGCCAACAGGCGCGGAATTCGTAGGGGCGCAAAGCTTGCGCCCAACAGGGGTGGAATTCGTAGGGGCGCAAAGCTTGCGCCCAACAGGCGCGGAATTCGTAGGGGCGCAAAGCTTGCGCCCAACAGGCGCGGAATTCGTAGGGGCGCAAAGCTTGCGCCCAACAGGCGCGGAGTTATAAGTACAACTCCTAACTTGCCTAAGGGAATACCAAGAAATAAATTATCCCATATTGTGGGGTAGGCATCCTTGCCTGCCCACTCATACAGGCAAGGATGCCTGTACCACTATCAAATTTTGGGATATTTTTTTATTTGCAAGTCCCTAAAAGCCAAGGTCAGCTTTGGCGATGTCCGCAGCGGCAAAAACTTCCTCATCTGGCTGTTCTTCCCAGGCTGGGTCACCAATTTCTTTATAGAAGACGGTATCATAAGGACGGGTACGCACTACTACGGGCATAGGTACAGCATGACCCAAAATCAAAGCCTGTTGCTTAGAGTCCAATTTTGCCAATACGGATTTTAAACCCCCTGCACCAGAAACCCCGGTGAAAATAGCGTCAATATCTTTTTCATCATTTAGCAAGGCGGTGATGCGAGTGCCAATCTGGGACATTACCTCATTATCTATTCCCGATGGACGTTGATCCACGACTAAAAGTGTAACAAAATATTTGCGCATTTCTCGGGCAATGGTGCCGAAGATGGTACTTTGGACAATGCTGGAGTCAAGGAAGCGGTGGGCTTCTTCTATGGTAATCATTAACTGGGTGGGGCGGTCATTGGGATTTTTGGTCTGCAAAAATTTTTCTGATTTTTTGACATAATGCTGGTGGATGCGGCGAGTAATCATGTTAGTCACCAACATATAAGAAAGCATATTCGATTGGGAACCAAATTCCACAATGATACTCTTTCCAGCTTCGATGGACCGCAACATCTGATTTACATAATTGTGGGGACAAGCAGCACGCATGTATTTTAAACTTTCCAGACGTAGAAGTTTACGCTGCAAAGCCACAATTGATCCTGGGTGTCCAGGTTTTTGTTCACAAAAAGTTTTGATTTCCTCTCCACTCATACTGATCAACTGAAGAATCCAAGACTTACCATACTCAGCGTGCAGAAGATTGGCGTTATCTATACTCGCATCGGAAAGTCCTAAATCCCGGGCACATAATTTAATATCTTCGACCTCAATTTGGTCGTAACTTAAATATAATTCTTGAGCATGGGGAACTCCTCGCCGCTGGGTCGATTCCGGATCAAGGGTGTAAACTTCTACCTGACTAGGAAATAGCTGCTTTAAGCCTTTTACCGTGCTAAATTGTTTCCCTTCCGAGACAGCTTCCCAGCCATACTCGGAGTGCATATCGAATATTAAATTGACTGCGGCACCCTTACGGATTGTTCCTGCTAAAAGTAGACGGGTAAGAAAGGATTTACCAGTCCCAGATTTCCCAAAAACACCATTACTACGTTCCACAAATCGGTTTAAATCCAAACATACAGGTACATCCATATCCAAAGGTTTACCGATAGAAAAATTCTTACGTTGCTCATCATCTTCCCAACCAAATACCCGGCGAAAATCTTCTGAGGATGCGTCGTAAACCTGACTAAAATGGCTAGGAATAGTTTTGACTGGCAACAGTTCCATTGTGGTACTGGTTTGGGGCTGAAACGATGCTAATCCTGTCGCCGCTGCCAACGATTTATTTGGGGATTTACCATTAGTTTCAACAATAGATTCCTGAGATTCAGGTGTAAACATTAACATTGGTGCCAAGGTGATAGTACCATAAGTACCGCTTCCTGCTAACACTTCCCGCAAAAAAGTATCTTCCCAACTCGGAGGATTAGCCATAATGCGTTGGTTCGTAGTTCCCAACGCCACATCAGTTAGCAAACAGAAAAAACGCGATCGCATACCCTGGACGATGAGGAATTTACCTACTCGCATATCCTCCACGGAAATATCCGGGTGCAATCGCACTTCTAATCCACCAGTCAGAGAACCTTGTATTACTGAACCTAATGGTTGTCCCAAAGTCATAATCATAAGAAATGGGGAGACAATTAAAAATTAAAAATTGGGGAGATGGGGGGAGTAGGGGAAGACAAGAAATAATAATTACTCCTAATTCTTAACTTTTGGGCGCAAGCTTTGCGTCCCTACTAACTCTAATTTTTAACTTTTGGGCGCAAGCTTTGCGCCCCTACTAACTCTAATTTTTAACTTTTGGGCGCAAGCTTTGCGCCCCTACTAACTCTAATTTTTAACTTTTGGGCGCAAGCTTTGCGCCCCTACTAACTCCACGCCTCCTAACTTCATTGTTTAATCAATTTCAATTGAGGTTGGTGCACTTCCACTGGGGGGTGTACCGATTAATGGTTTGCGGAATTGGGCATAAATGCGATCGCGCCAAGCAAAGAATGGTGCATATTCTGGATTATCTGCTAATCCGGGTACACCTTTACCTTGAATGGTTGGTGGTAGATCCAGGTAAGCACCTCCAGGAAACTTTAACAATATTGACAAACCCGCCACTGCGAAATCAGCTAAACTGGGTTCATCACCGAGTAAATAGGGACTATCAGACAAAATTAAACATAAAGCTTCCAAATCTTGCTTTAAATCTCGGATGGCAGTAGCAACTGCATCTGGACTATATCCTACGCCAAAACCTAAAACCTGCAAAAATTCGCTGGGTACTTCTCCTACCAAATTTTTTAATATATCTGGTGTAGTAGTAGGCAATAGGGACTTACGAAAATTTTGGTCTTGACTGATGGCAGAAAATAGTGCTTTTCTACCTTTGATACCAATAGATTCATCTGCCCATTCTTCCATCATTAAACATAAACCCCGTTGCTTGGGATCTAAGGGTATTAGTGGCTGATCGGGATATTGCTGTTCCAAATACATAGCGATTTCTGTGGAATCAGCGATAAATTTATTACCATCTTTTAATACTGGTACTTGACTCTGACCGGTCATGCGGAACAATTCTACTTGTCCAACTCCAGGTGTAACTTCGATTTTACGATATTCTAGTCCCTTATAGTCGAGTATGAGACGCACTTTTTCTGAGTATTGAGATAATTCAAATTGGTATAATTCCAGCATTATGAAGTTACCCTAGAGAGTTGATGGTTCGATTTTACATTTTTATTGATGTAAATTGCTGGGAACAAAAAATACTTAAGTGAGATTCATTACTACTAGTCATCAGCAATAATCATTAACAAGTTTTGTTGAGAATGACATACTACTCAAATTAAGTAACTCAAAAAATATTACTTCTTGAGTTAGCTTTTGTGGGTAGCAAAATGTTATAAGTTATCTGATGACACAAGTCTTTAATGTGATGTTTGCGCAGGAAAGCCGAACAATATGAAGGTTGATTATAGAAATTGGCTGACCAAATTGGCTAGCATGGTGGGAGTGACGGGAATTACTCTGTTTGTAGGTTTACCTTCCCAAGCAAAGGAGGTATTAAATTCTCAACCCACTATTTTTGAAGAAGCTACTTATAACGGTAGTCAAAAGGTTTTAGTGAACACTCAGTACACAACCAATGAACCTGCACTAGAAACTGCAAAAAATCAGAAATCGGATACCAAGATACTGGCACAGGGTGGTGGGGCACTCAATCCTAGACCTAGTATTTTAGATGAATGTCCTTACAACCGTGCTGCCTGTGATGGAACTGGGACTCCTACACGTAGACCTCTTCCACCTAGACGTCCTGTAACTCCACCAACCACTCCACCAGGAACCACAGTACCAACTATCCCACCTGAAGCAGGTAGGGAAACTAAGAATGTGATCGCGCTGGCAGAGTCTGATGGTCAATTTACAATTTTAGTTGATGCTTTGAAAAAAGCTGGATTGATAGAAACTCTGCAAGGTGAAGGACCTTTCACTATTTTTGCCCCCAATGATGAGGCATTTAGAAAAATACCAGCAGATGCTTTGGCAGATTTGTTGAAGCCAGAGAACAAAGAGGTATTGGTTACGGTTTTGAAGTACCATGTAGTACCCGGTAAGCTGGAAGCAAAAGATTTAAAATCTGGTCAAATTAAAAGCCTGCATGGCGATCCGATCAATGTAACAGTTGATCCTAATACAGGTGTTATGGTCAATGATACGAAAGTAATTAAGGCTGATATCGAAGGTTCCAATGGTATTATTCATGTAATTCCTGAAATTATCATACCTCCAACATTGTAAGTTTTGAATGCTAGGGACGGGGTAACCCCGTCCTTAAAATTATCTTTAGGGAATTCCAAATAAAAGATATGTTAACGCCTAATTAATTAGGACAGGCGGGAGATCCATCCCACAAGAATGATTTTGGACATTTTTTGATTTGCAATTTAACCAATTTGAAAAAAGAATGCGACATATGGTTGGTAGGGGTGCGGAAACCACACGCCTACAATTGGATCTGTTGCAAACATTTTTTGATTTACTTAGGACTTACGCAACTGGCATATTGATACTGTTTGTAGTAAGGGTTCGGTCATGAAAGCCTCAATACAGCCAAATGCGATAAATTGGATCGGCATTTTTCATATCTTCATACAGCCATACCATCCGATCTAGAAACCAACTTTTACCCAAAATTGTTACAACCATCCCAAAGACAGTCAACCAAGGTGCAAGTTGAATCAAACCCCAAATACACATCAAAGTTCCCACTGCGGAGATGGTATTGAGAATATTAACCATAGATTGATGGTGTGCTGGAATGGGAATCTGTTGACGATTAAGCCATACCCGTTCCCCCAGTACCGCTTTGGATGCCCAATTCTTTGTTGATTGCGGTTTCCTGAAGATTCGGGGATTAATCCAAATCCAGATAAACGATGCAGCGATGGGAATCAGCGACCATAACCCAATCCAGGTACGACTCCAAATACTTAATACTAGAATCGGTAATCCTAAATAGCGAGTCCACACACTCCACGGATTAGCATGGTGTTCCCAAACTTCATCGGACATTTGAAATAGGTTGGCGATGCTTTGTTCTAGGGTCATAATTTTTATCCCTGTATCATCAAAATGGCATTCTTGAAGAAAGCAACCTACATTTACTACATTTCATTTTGATACAGTTGAGAATGTTGACAAAATTCTTAATTATTCCTTTCTATTTGCTGAGAAATGAGATCCATTTTGTGAATTTGTAAAAAAGTGCTTCCTCTTCAAAAATGCCAAAATTATTGAGAATCTCTCTCAGATTGTTGACGATATTTCAAGGTTTACAACCTGTGGTTTTGTGCTAAGATATGGGTAATTGGGGGCTTGCCATGGAAACTTTTATGTCATGATTTCTTGACCGAAAGTCGAAGACCTTCGGTCATAGTTTGGGAGGAGTACAAGCTTTTTCCAAACATAACAACCCTCTTCCCTCTTCCTTCCCTTTGACTTGTAGGTTGCTTTAATCCCACAAAACCCAGCAAACTCCTCATAGTCTTGAGTTTGATGCCTATGTTGGGTTTCCCAAAGCCTCAACCCAACCTAGGAGAGATTGCGATCAGCGAAGCGATACGCCAAGAGCGATCGCACTATGGCTTTGGATTAACCCTCTTCTAAGAAATCGCAAGGTTTCTTTACATCCATAAGGGGCGATCGCCACTGAACAGCTTTTGTCAGAATGGGAGAATACAATCGCCCAAACGGTTACGGGGTTTTAGTTTCCACTTTTTGTCTATGATTTTTAGTTTCTATTAGGAAATAAAGCCTCAAAGCTTGATTAAATCAAAATCTCAGGATTTGGGTTAAATTATTGTTTTTCGAGAGTGACAAAACAGGGTTGAACCTAGGATAGTTCTGTTCAGTTAATGTCTAAAAGATCGACAACTACTCCTGTTTTCTCCTCCAAATCCTGACGCATCTTTCTGCCAATACTTCTACGGGTTACAAATATAACTTGCTGTTGCCTTGTTTCCTCTAGTTCTTCCTGGAAACGAATGCTAATTGTAGAAGTCTTTTTCTTTGCCAGCAATCCCCAGAGTCCAAAAGCAATTACGGCACCAACATCAGTTTTCTTTTTTTCAGAGTAAGATAAAGACTTAATAGTTTTAAATGGGATGCTCACTTGTTTTGTATTCTTTTCCCCATCTAAAACGGTCATATTATCTCCAGTTTCAACATAGAATGTGAGTTGATTGTCCGTAATATTAACCTTACAATCCTTTGTTTTCTCATTAGTACTCAAAAGACATTTAGCCTTCTTCCCAGAACGATTTTCAAGGGAAACAGGAACTTCATAGCCTTCACATCGAGAATTATAAGGAAATTTTGAGCAGAGGTTGTAAAGTTTATCTGCTTCCCCAGCTTCTACCAGTTGAGTTACTGTTACAAACTGCATAGATAACAGGAGTGAAATTACTATTTTACTAAGTTTCATGACTCTTCTTGAATAAATACTTATACCTCATACCCCAGAAGGGTTTAGCTACACGGACTAAACTTACACCTGGGTGGACAGGCTACTTTGGAAGAGTTTCCGCTGTTGCGTCTATGTTTGCATAACCCTACCTTTCTAGGGTTTGGGTGTTTTTCACAAAATGAGATGCTCTTGATAATAGTTTTTAACTTTCAGTATCATATTAACATATTTAACTACGCATAAACCACTAAGAGTTCCCTATTCTCAGAGGATGTTTGAAAAGTATTGTTATTAACACAAAATCTCCCAAACCTAACCCCCCTTTCCCCCCCCTTCCTACCTCTGGCTAACCCTCTCCCATTGGGAGAGGGAAGAGAGGGAAGAGAGGGAAGAGAGGGAAGAGAGGGAAGAGAGGGAAGAGAGGGGAAACAGGAGAGGGAAGCGGAAAAACTCTTAATGCTGGAATGGGGATTTTAAAGCCTCTGGACTTGTAGGAGAGAGGTTTACCCACAGAGGTTCCGGGTATACTTGTTGACTTGACAAACAACCTCTCAGCCAGTTTGCGATAGGTTGGGGAGTTATAGTCATTGACAGGTTTCCCGGAGGTGGAAGTATCCCTATTTTGAGACTACACACTAGGACGTGTTTTCAAAGTATCCTGTAGGTTGGGTAAAACGGAGTGTACGCGTTTGCCGTAAACGAAGTGCTGCCGTAGGGTAGCGTTCTCGTAAGCGAAGCTTTCTCGAAGAGTAGAGTAACCCAACAAATCGAACGTTAATTAAGCCAATTTTCTCCCAAGGCGATCAGCACAACAAAACATCAAAATCTTTCTTCTTTAATACTTAGTGCCTATTTTCAGGTTATAGTACAAGGGGCGCGTAAATCAACCAAGCATTTTCAAGGGCACAAAAGCCTGCTATGTAAGCATTTTGAATTTTGTAGCGCTTTGCCTTTCCTGTAGCGGTACTAGCTACCAATCATATAATTTTAATCATGAAATTTGCATAAATTAGTAGTCTTGGGCAGACGTGTTACTAGATAGCTAATTCTCTAACTATTTCGCACAAATCTTAACAAATCGCAGAAAAATTACCTAGACTAGAAATCATTGACTGTTGAATACTGGTTGATTGTATACTATACGATATACACAATCTTTGCCCCAAATCATGTACTCCTTGAAACTAGAACTAAAACTAAATAATCAGCAACGTTCTTTTCTCAATGGTTGTGCTGGTTTCTCTCGCTTTGTGTATAATTTTGGT
>JASJCY010000084.1 GCA_030065825.1 Nostocaceae cyanobacterium
CTGCTGAATATGCCAAGCTTAAGCATTATCATGTTCACACAGTACAAAGGTATGCTCGCAGGGGACAAATCGAGGGGCTAAAAGTTAATGGTAGGTGGTACGTGTTTCCACCCATCGACCCTTAAGGCTCGACAAACCACTCGAAAGAGTACTCTTGTCAATTGCCAGATTCTTTAGTTAGTTTGGCTTTATACCAAAACAATTCAACTAATACGAATATGGCAACTTTTAATCCCGGTACTGGTGGTACTTTAATTTCCACTACTGTTGAAGCTGCTTTTCTTGAAGCATGTCAATTACTTCAAAATGCAGAAGTAAATACTGAAGTAGACAACATTGCTGTTAACTATTTCACTGGTGATAATGCGGTAACTGTAACAGGAACTTTCCCATTAGTTCAATCACTGAGTTCTAGTGGAGAATCTATTTTTACTACAACCGATTTTATCGATTTTACTTTTGCAAACGGTGGAGGAGATTTAAACTCTAATAGTCTTCCTAAAACAGTATTGGAACTAGCACAAAAACTGCAAATATTAGAAAAAACTCAAGCGGATGCTCCTAACAACGTCCAGGTTACCTATGACACCGAAGCGGAATTAATTACCATTGCCGCTGAAACTCCAATTCAGTTCTCTGTAAATGCAACGGGAGCTGTAGAAATTAACGCTAGTTCTTATTTGGCGTAATTGTTAAAACGAATAAAAACATAAAGAGGTAAAAATATGGCTGACCCCAAAGGAACTAATCCGTTACCAGGTGGTGATGTGGGTGGTGATAGTGAAGTTGATGTCAAATCATATGTCACTTGGCAAGTATCAGAAACCGGGCATTTGTTTACCGCTCCCTTGGACAAATACAAGGAAATTGCTTCGATTTTAGGACTTAAAAATGTAGATACTGACGATAAAGCTAGGGCAGAAGGAAAAAGGTTAAAACGAGGGGAAGGTTATACCTATTTAGGTATTGTTGTTGAAGGTGGAGGCACTTTAAAGGTAGTTTGTGCAATAGGTAAAATTCCTTCTGCTTTGGTTAATTTAGTTGGAAAGAACATTTACAATGCCAAAATTAGAAAGACTTATCTTCCACAAACCCGTCATTAGATTTAATGGTTGATTTTGACTTACGCAATTGGGATTTAGCAGTAAGAAGAACATACAGGGCTAAAAGAATTAATTCCCGTCGATGGGAGCCTATCCCAATTCAAACTGTTTCTATTTTTAAACCACTTTGTGTAATCAAAATACAAAATAAATATGCTCCTGCTACTTGGCGGTATGTAAGTACTGCCACAATATTTATTCAAGAAATCAAGCTGTTTTCTGAAAAAATTTACTTAAATGAACCAGTACGTATAAATATTAATGAAAGTAGCAGTAGTTATCAATTGAATTTTTGGTTTCCTTGGTGGCATAGAGAGATAAACTTACAAATTTGGCAGAATGATAATTCTGATAATTGCCAGACTTGCAAGACTTTAGACAGAATCGAAAACAAAATAGACAACATTTTTGATTATTCAATTTAACGATGTGGGAAACGCTGGGATTGTATGCGCTAATTAATAAGTGGCGTTTTCTTCAACCGACAAATAGCGAAATTTTTAGGATATCTCATTTTCTTGATGGTGATATTATCTCAAAGCCACGGGCAACCATTGCCACAGGTTTTATTGATGAAAACTCCAAAGTAAATACGTTTGAACCTAGCTATTTCTCACCCAGAGAAGATTTTCAAATATTTGAACTTGCTTTCCCCGCAGGTTTACCAAGTCATTCTTTAGGTTTTATTCGCATAGATGATGGTCCTGGAAATTGGATAGTAAAAGTTGAGGCTTTCCGTTCTAATTCTGTTGAAGATAATTTTGCTAATTACTTGCTAGCTCGATTTGGTGTCACAGGTTCTTTGTTTACAGGTATGGTAAAACAAGATTTGATTCCCGTATCAAGTTCTATTGAATTACAACCGGGATTTATTCCTCAAGTTTTAGTGCCAGCCAATCCTAACAGGGCTTATTTACGTATTCGTGCTCAAGGCTCTCCAGTTTATATTTGGGCTGATAAATTTCATGAAAATGGTCAACCATTAGTACTTTTAGAGGAAATTGATAAAGGTAAAACTATTTCTTTACCCACAATAAATGATGGAATTTACAAGGGTGCAATTTACGCTCACACAACCAAAGAACAATTCAGTAAACCCATTTCTGGTTCTATACCTACAGTGATTCGTTCTTTTAAATCAGCTGTCAGCAAGCGGATTAACCTGATGTGTAGAACAACAGAATTTCCCATATGGCAACGCAATTATTACGAAAGCATCACTCGCATTCAAACGGATTTAAATGGGGTTCGCCAATATATTATCAATAATCCCCGACAATGGGCGGAAGACGAAGAAAACATCCAACATTATCCAGATTACCAGGCAGGGAATGTGATTGATTTGGATTTATATTTTTAAGTTGCCACACAATTTTCACATTATCACCAACGTAGGGGCACGGCACCCTTAATATCTCACTGTATAAAACAATCTCACCTACGCCGTGCCCTGACAATTTAGGTTTACACAGAAGCGATCGCATATCGTACCCATATCATCCATTTAAACCCACATTACCAAGGTAGGGGCACGGCACCCTTAATATCTCACTGTATAAAACAATCTCACCTACGCCGTGCCCTGATAAGGTGTTAATCTCAACATTGCTGCGATGGGGCACGGCGTGGGTTACATTTGGGTTGTGTGATCAAAATTAAATGATGCCGTGCCCCTACTATCGGAATTTACTAGTTATTTTTGTATTTTTATTTATAATCTATTTTTAACATATAATACAAACTATTTTTATAGCATAAATACTTAGACTAGACTGTATTTTATTTTCAATTCTTCAAAGAATATTGATACTTGCCTTATTCTTTTTTCAATGAAGAAAGGATTTAATAGAAAGTATCTATATAAATATTTTTAAAGTTATCACCTGCATCTGCATTTGTTGTAGAAGTTCATATAACAAACAAGTTTATGTTGACAATAAACTATTTTGATCTAGGGGGAATATCTCTCGAGGCGATGATAGGGTTCGAGATGGCAGGTTTAATGTGGGGAGAGTACCTCACTGATGACGTTACTATCAACATCGGTGTCCAGACTAGTACAACTCTGGAAGAATACGTCATCGGTGGTGCTGCTCCTATAATGTATGAGCAGAACTACGGTATTTACCAGGAATATCTGCAAAGTGATATCACTTCAGCCGATGATGACCTGGCATATTACTATTTGCAAGATGGCAATACCGTTGATTTTATGGTTGATGGTCAGTTAGTTGACGGTAATAGCCAGATTTTGCTAACTTCTGCCCAAGCTAAAGCTTTGGGTATGGATGAAGCTTTCGACCTGGATTTAGATGAAATCCTGGATTTGCTGGGTATACAGCAGTTGGCAAACAAATTAGCTCTTCAGTTAGAATCCGAACATCAACAAGCTGTTAATGATGGTTTGTCTTGGACTACCGAACAACAACAAGCCTTAGATACAGCCCAACAATTAGCTCAAAATCTAGAAACAGCCCTCGATTCTGTGTGGGTGGAGCTACTTACAGATACTGCATATCAGCAGTTCGATCAGTATCTGCAAGGAAACCTAGTTCTAGATGCTAGCGCTATCCAATATCAAGATACTACTACGGCTGGGAATATAGCGGCACAGTTAGACCTGGATTTGCAACCAGTCCGGGGTTTAGCCACCCAGTTGAGTCAGCAGTTAGTAGACAGCTACGAAGCCCAATATTTGAATCAGCAGCTTGCTGTATCTACTGTAGAACTGGGGGTAGTGTTTGAGCAAGACAAAGGCACTTGGACGCGGGATTTGGTAGACTCCAATGCCGTAGATGGTTATATTCTGCTAAATGATGATTTTGCTTGGGATTATAACTACCTGCGCGATACTGAAGCACCAGAGAATACCTTAGATTTTTTGAGTGTAGCGCTACACGAAACCGGGCACATCCTGGGATTCACCAGCGGCATTGATTATACCCTAGAGCAAGAAACTTTATACTCTGGTGAGTCACAACTAAGTAATTTTACGCCCCTAGATTTGTTGCGGTTTTCGGCAGAAAGTGCTGCCATTGATAATCCAGATGGAAGCGTTGCCGATTTGTCTGGAAATCTGTTCACTATTGATGGTGGACAAACCATTCTGGCGACGTTGTCACAAGGGATAGATGCTAATGGGGATGGTTATCAAGCCAGTCACTGGGAGCGTCGATATGACCCCCAGGGTGTAATGGACCCCACTTTATGGTATCAGGAGCGGGCAACAATTTCCGGGTTGGATGTACAAGCCATGGATTTGTTGGGCTGGGATTTAAGTAATGCAGCCCTAGCAGGGGATTTAACCCTGGATTTAGAACAGTTGCTGCTACAGGCGAAACAGAATCTGGCAGACAAGCTGGGGGTAACCCTGGTATGGATTGAAGAACAAATCACTGGTGTGCCAGCTTCCAATACCACTAGCGGAACAGATACCAGCGGCGGAACAGATACCACTGGCGGAACAGATACCACTAGCGGAACAGATACCAGCGGCGGAACAGATACCAGCGGCGGAACAGATACCACTAGCGGAACAGATACCAGCGGCGGAACAGATACCACTAGCGGAACAGATACCACTGGTGGAACAGATACCACTAGCGGAACAGATACCAGCGGCGGAACAGATACCACTACCGGAACAGATACCACTAGCGGAACAGATACCAGCGGCGGAACAGATACCACTACCGGAACAGATACCACTACCGGAACAGATACCACTACCGGAACAGATACCACTACCGGAACAGATACCACTGGCGGCGTACCAGCAACGATTACGACTCTAGATGCATTTAAACAGTGGTGGCTTGAGAATGAAGGGGACAAACATCTGGGGAATCAAGGGCAGTTCATACAGATGTGGAAAACTGCCTACAACTGGTACTTTAACGATGGTGGCGGCAGCGTTGAAACTTGGTGGCAGGATCTATACAATTGGTGGTTTGGTGATGGTGGAGGCGATGGCAACGATTACTGGTGGTGGTTTGGTGATGGTGGAGGCGATGGCAACGATTACTGGTGGTGGTTTGGTGATGGTGGAGGCGATGGCGACGATTATTGGAGTAAGTGGGCGGACAAAGCATACCAATGGTGGTTTGGTGATGGTGGCGGTGATGGCGACGATTATTGGCAGAATTTAGATAATAAACCTTGGTGGGAGAATGTATTTTTCGCTACTGCTAACTCCAATGGAGTAATTGAGGTAGTACTACCGGGAAGTCCAGATGTTAACACCTCTACTACTAGCAGTACTTATACTAAAGTTGGTGGTGCCGCAGACGACATTTTTGGCGGCTTTATTGGTGATGATGATATTAGTGGTGGCGATGGCGATGACCTAATTGACGGTGGGGATGGAGATGATACCCTCAAAGGTGATGCTGGTAATGACACCATCTTTGGTTACAATGGCAATGACAAAATCTATGGTGGCACGGAAGATGACCTGCTTTCTGGTGAGGGAGGTAATGATGCCATTTACGGTCAAGAGGGCGCAGATGTTGTCTGGGGTGGCGCAGGAAATGACTTCCTTTCTGGAGGAAAAGGTAGAGATTTCCTAGTTGCTGGTGCTGGAGATGATGCGGTTTTCGGTGGTGAGGGAGATGATGCCCTAGAAGGAGGAACTGGCAAAGATATCCTCGTGGGTGAGGATGGTAATGATATGATTGGTGGCGGTAATGGTGATGATGTTCTCTTTGGGGAGAGTCACTTTAATCCCACTATTCTCACTGGGATTAACCTGGAATATCTCAGTACTTTAGTCAATAGTGGTACTACCAGCAGTGACAACAGTAATACTACTGATACCAGTAGCGATACTTCCTCTAGCAATTCATTAAGGATTGAAGGGGAGAACATGACCCTATCGGGGAACTACTATACAGAGGTCAGGAGTACTGCTTCTGGTGGTAGCGTTATTCGTACAGACTCCAGTGGTATGGCAAGTACCACCTTTACTGGAGATACAGGTACTTATAATCTGGTCATTGGTTATTTCCGGGAATCTGATGGCAATCCCGAAGTCACTGTAAGAGTTGGAGGAGTAGAACTAGATAGCTGGGAATTTGAACTTGACACTGGAATTATATCGGATACCCGGATTGTAGGTACTGGAATAAGCTTTAATCCTGGGGATGTAATTGAACTAGAAGGTAACAGAGATGGGGAGGCTCATGCTCGGATAGATTATATTGAATTTATTGCTGGCGATATTAACAATGTTGTTCTTGACCCAGACCCGTCAGCCGGAAGCGATACCAACACTTCCCAAACTTCCACATCCAATCCTGCAAATACATCAATCCGGTTTGAAGCCGAGGGCATGACCCTAGGTGGTGATTATATCATTGAGAATAAAAGCTTTGCTTCCGGTGGTAGTCTGATTAAGACAGCTTCTGCTGGTACTGGTAATGCTGCAACTGCCACTACAACCTTTACTGGTGCTACGGGATTTTACGATGTTGTTATCGGCTACTACGATGAAAACGAT
This sequence comes from Nostocaceae cyanobacterium, assembly GCA_030065825.1. GTDB lineage: Bacteria > Cyanobacteriota > Cyanobacteriia > Cyanobacteriales > Nostocaceae > JASJCY01. The sequence goes on from JASJCY010000084.1 coordinate 6,601, forward strand.
GGCAATTCCGAGATTACTGTAAAAGTTGGCGGAGTAGAAGTGGATAAATGGCTACTCGACCAAACCCTGGGTACTGATTTACCGGGAACTGATAATTTTGTTACCCGCACTGTTGCCAGTGGACTTACTGTTTACTCCGGCGACGTAATTGAATTGCAAGGGATTGCCGATGCTTACGAACGTGCCCGTATAGATTATATCGAATTTGTGCCCGTTGCAGCCCCCGAACTGCAACTGGGAAATAACAGCGATGTTCTTAGAGGTGGCGGTGGTAATGATGTCGTCTTTGGTGACATTGGTAACGATATCATCTACGGCGAAGATGAGTTTAATGACTCTAGTTATGTTCAAGCGCCAGACATTACCGGGGGTTATACCTACGGTCACAGTACTTATATACTGAGTTCAGCAGGAACTTGGGAAGCCGCGCAAGCGGAAGCCCGGAATTTGGGTGGACACTTAGTTACCATCAATGATGCTGGTGAAAATGCCTGGTTACAAACTACTTTTGGCACCAGCGAACAGTTCTGGATGGGTTTAACTGACAAAGATGTGGAAGGTAGTTTCCAATGGGCTAATGGTGAAGAAATTACTTACACAAATTGGCATCCTAACGAACCCAATGATGCTGCGGGTAACCAAGATTATGGAGTTCTCAACTTCTACAGTAATGGTCAGTGGGACGATCAACATGGCTTGAGTCCATACCGTGGCATCATCGAGATTGATTGGTCTGCTGGGGGTGGTAACGATATCCTTGTAGGGGGAGGCGATAGTGATACAATTTACGGCAATTCCGGTAATGATGTTATCTACGGGGATGATACTGACGCCACAGCAAATGTCAAAACTTTTGAAACCCTAACCTTTAAGCAAGGAATTAATGGCTACAGTGGCACGGTTGATACCTTTATACATGGAGGCACACCTGATACCAACAATAGCGCTGCAACTGAACTCAATGTTGATAATGAGGATCTTGGAGGGAAGGTTCAGAGTTTGATTCGCTTTGATGATATCTTCGGTAGCCAACCCGGTCAAATTGCTTGGTATGACACCATCAACTCGGCATTCTTGGAATTAGAGGTTACTGGTTCAGGAGGTGACAGCCTTCAGATATATGAAATGCTGCAAAACTGGACAGATAGCGCTACTTGGAACTCCTTGGGCAATGGAATTCAAGCTGATGGTGTAGAAGCAGCGACTACGTCAGTAGCTACTACAGCTTTCGTAAATCCAGGGAAACTGACCATTGATGTAACAGCTAGTTTACAAGCTTGGCAAGCAAATCCGAACGCTAACTACGGCTGGGCTTTCCTGTCTACGGGCACTGACGGTGTTGACTTTTACTCTGCCGAAGGTGGGAATGCACCCCGCTTGGTGGTTGATGTTAACCAAGATTCAAACACAGTCAACTTAACCCAAGGGTTAGTAGGTCACTGGACATTCGATCAAACTAGTGGTACGCAAGCCACAGATGCCACAGGTTCTCATAATGGCACCCTTACCAACTTCCCAACTAATAACTCTCAATGGGTTACTGGTCAAGTTGGCAACGCTTTGGATTTTGACGGTTCTAATGACAGGGTTGTGGTATCTGATACTCCAGAATTGGATATTACCGACCAGATTACCTTGGCTGCTTGGATAAATGTTGACTCTTTTAGTGATTGGGAAGGCATTATCACCAAAGGTACTAGCAATATTCCCTATGCAATGGATCTGCGTGCTGATGGTAGCCTTTCTTTTACCGCCAACTATAGTATCACTGGTGGTGTAGGAACTGGTGAGTGGCTCTCTAATACCAAGCTGACAACTAACCAGTGGCATCATGTTGCGATTACCTATGATGGTGATGCAATTCGATTCTACATTGACGGACAACTAGACACAAATGTTGTTTCTTTGGATCTTACCTTTGCTACAACTAGCCAATCTTTGGTTTTGGGTGCAGATTTAACTGGTAGTCATTTTGACGGCAGCATAGATGATGCTCGCGTCTACAACCGTGCTTTAAGTCAGGCAGATATCACAGAGTTACTCCAGTATCAAGGTAGCACAGACAATAACACTACTATTCCCCAAGGGACAATTACTTACAATGGTAGTGCTTATTTACTCACCGATTCCACAATGACCTGGTCATCTGCACAAGCATATGCTGAAAGCTTAGGTGGTAACTTGGTCACTATCAATAATGCTGCTGAGAATCAATGGCTCAAAAATACCTTTGGCACAACAGAGAATTTATTTATTGGTTTCTCCGATGCAGAAACTGAAGGAACATGGAAATGGGCTAGTGGTGAAGTTGCAGATTGGGTATGGGGAGGAGACAATACAGGTATCTATACTGATTGGGGACCTAACCAGCCTGATGACTTTAACGGAAATCAAGACTACGCTATACTGAGCCATGTCTCGGCTCCAAATACAGACAAATGGGATGATGTAAACTCTGATGCCTTGTTCCGGGGCATCATCGAGATTAAATTACCCACTAATAATCACGACATTCTCTTTGGCAATAGCGGTCACGACAAGATCCACGGTGGTGTAGGCAATGATATCATTAGCGGTACAGATAAAGTGGCGGCTGGCTATTATGAGCGTGACAGAGTAACGGGTGGAGGTGGTGCAGACCGCTTTATCCTTGGTGATGCAACTCAGGCATATTACGCAACTCAGGGTAGTCAAGATTACGTCGTCATCCAAGACTTTAATGCTAGTGAAGACGTAGTACAGGTTTATGGTCTTGCCAGCGAATACACGCAACAACAGCAGGGCAATGATGTGTTCCTCTCCCGGAATGGGGATTTGGTGGCAATCTTTGAAGATGTGAGCAGTTTGGATATTACTGGTGCTGCATTCCAGTATGTTTAATACTCCTATCTTAACTCGTTTCTAGGCTCTGCCTGGAAACGCATATGGGAAGGCTCTGCCTCCAGACTTAAGGGGAGGCAGAGCCTCCCTAAAATTCATTACAAGGTAGAACCTTGTAACGAGAGAACCACAGAAGGTAGAACCTTGTAACGAGAGAACGAGAGAAATGATGCCGTGCCCCTACGTTGTTACATAAAGCACATTGGTTGGGGCACGGCGTGGGTTAAATATTTTCTTGTGTTGCGAAAATGAAATGATGCCGTGCCCCTAGGACGTTGTTTACGGTAACTTTCTCATGCGATTGAATACAAGACGAGAAATTCGTGGGAAAACTCTCCCATTTTTTGCGTAGGCTGAATTGTTACCAAATACAGCAAGGATATAACGAGTTTTACCGTCTCTGCTTTCAATATAGGCAACTTCTAGCCGACAATAGGTAGTCCACCCACCTTTGGAGGCAAAAATTTTCACTTTATCCGCTGACAAAGACTGTCCCAAAAAACCCACTATGGGGTTAAAACCTATGGGATATGATGGCAATTTTGCCTTTGGTGTTGAACGCAATTTTCTTGTTAATAAACCAAGCATTTTTTTAGAATATTTAGGTGTAATTGCTTCACCATCAACGATTTCGTACATCAGTCTAGCAGCTTGGTATGTGGAAATTTTATTACGTTGGGGGTTCTTAGTATTGTCTTCCCGTATTTGCCAATCTGGACCAACAGGACTATTCATATTGGCATGATAAACCGGATATGTTTTTTGAGCAACATAAATATTTTTATAATCTGCTTTTCTAAAAAAATGGTTAACCGATAATCGTTTCTTTTTCCAATTTATTAATCTACTGCCTCTTAATCTTTTACCATAAGATTTAGTATCAGTTATGCGGTCTAAACTCCTACTAGATGCATCATTATTTGACTCTAAAATCATTTTTTCTAAGTCTGTTTTGACTTCTTTATTTCTAGGAATTAATCCTTTTTGAATTTTGGCATTCAGGGCAACCATCCAAAATAATTTAACTACACTGGCTGGATACCTGCCTTTATATTGTCGATATCCAGCAATACTATTTTGATTTACGTCTATTAACGTCACTGATAAACTATTTGTTGATAATCCCTGAGATTTAACATATCTAGCAACAGATTTGACAATAGTCTCTAATCGGTCGCTTTTATTCAACGGTGGCAGTGTTTTTACGTTGTAGACAAATTCTTGGTTTTTGGGACTAACTTGAGGTGGGGGTTTGACTGGTGCAACTTTTTGAGGAATATTTTCTGATACTTGTTTTGATGCATTAGCTAATTTGGATAGCTGTGCAACAGGGGTAGATACAGAAGCTGCTTGACTAATTTCTTCTTTCGTTATTTGATTATCTGTTTTTTGAGTTACTAATTTACCAATCCAAAATAAACCCACCATTATAATAGCTACTGAACCCAAGAGCCTATAAGATGGGAGATTGAGCAAAATTTGTCTGGGATGATATTTGTGGCTAGATGCAGTTTGTGAATCTTGAGATGGGTGAGATTGAGTAGAATGCTGTCTAGACATAGGTCAATTTTTTTGATGGTATGTCTTGTTTTTTGTATTGCACAGAAGCAAGACTGACAATAACATCAAAATTTCAAAATTAAAAGTTGGGTATTACTAAGCAGTACCCAACTTGAAGAGAAACCAATCTCAAGGAAATTTGATTTTTGATGATTATTTAACCGTACATAAAATTTTCAACAGCTATGTAGTCCCTAATCAGAGAAACCTGGTTTCTTTGGTCATATTTTTGGAGAAACCGGGTTTATGAACGAAAAATCAAGGCTTTGACAGGTCAATATGCCTAATAAACCCGGTTTCTGACCGGTTTATGAACGAAAAATCAAGGCTTTGACAGGTCAATATGCCTAATAAACCCGGTTTCTGACCGGTTTATGAACGAAAAATCAAGGCTTTGACAGGTCAATATGCCTAATAAACCCGGTTTCTGACTACATGCGCTCACCTCACCCCGGCTAAAGCCACCCCTCTCCTTACCAAGGAGAGGGGAAGCCACTGCGTTGCGCGGGTTTGGGTGCGTTGTAGCAAGTGGCATGGTGAGGTAAAATTTGTGTACCTAACCCAGAAGAAACCCGGTTTCTAACCTCATTTTTGTAATGATGCAGCTTTTCCGGAATCGGGAACACTTACCACATAGGGTGAAGGAATTGCTTCAGCGCGTCCAGCATTTACCAGTGCTTGGTAAACTGCGGCTGCAAGTTCTGCCCTAGTTGCATCACGATTGGGATTTAACTGCTTGAGGACGGGGTAGTTCACCACTACTTGACGTACAGTTGCAGCTGCAACAGAGTCTTTAGCCCAATCGGGAATCTGAGAAGCATCGTTGTAGAATGTCAGGGAATTTTGATTAGCTGCACTTAATTCTAAACCGTTAGCTAAAGATACAAAAGCCTGTACTCGGGGAATTTGCTGTTGGGGTTTAAAGGAACGATCTGGATAACCAGCGAGGAAACCACCACGGGAAGCAGTTTGAATTGCCTGGTAAGCCCAGAAATTACTCGAAACATCCTTGAAGTTAATTGCTGCCCGTTTTGCTCCTGGGGCAAAGGCTTTAGTGATAATCGCAGCATATTGGGCGCGAGTTACCTTATCATCGGGTTTAAAGGTACCATCGGGGAAACCTGCGATTACACCACTGCTAGATAAAGCTTCAATGTACTTGCTTGCCCAGTGGCTAGCGGGTACATCCTTGAAAGCAACAGGAGGTCTGTCAACATCCCCAGCAATGTATTCAATATTGCCTTGCATTTTGGTAATCTGGTTACCGATCGCCACAATTGTACCTCTAGTGGCGTTGTTGAGGTCATACTGCTTATTGTTGCTGATGATATTACCACCAGGTTCTGCATTGGTTCCCAAGTCAGGTGCAGCATTGGAAATTACCACAATCCCATCTCTGGTATTGTTCTCAATCACATTTTTACGCAGTACTGGCTTGGCATCATTGGAGATAAACATTCCATCCCGGTTTTCGATCACCTGATTTTCCACTACTAAAGGAGTGGAATTACCCCCAATCGCTAGACCAAAACCAGTATTCTGGAATAGGTTACCGCGAATTTCTCCCCGTGCAGATTTAGCAATTGAAACCCCGTTAGCACTGTTATTTACGAAGATATTATTTTCAATTTTGGGATTACCTACACCTGTAACAAAAACCCCTTCTCTGGCGCTGTTGCTAAATGTACTATTTTTAATTGTGGGATTAGTTGATTCTACCCAAACCGCAGTACCACGGGTATTTTCGTTGGTGACGCTCACACCAGTAATAACGCTATTATCTTCGGCGCGAATAGTCACGTTTTGACGGGCAAAGGTGGGGCTAATGTAAAAATCACCACCTGTAATTAAAATACCCTGTCCTTTGCTACCTTCATCACCCTGGAGAGTGACACCGCTTTTGAGAACTAGTGGAAAATTTTCACCACTTTGGGTATTATATGTACCAGGAGCCAGTTGAATCACCGTACCTGATTGAGCCTGTTGTAGGGCAAAGGAAATGGTTTTGTAAGGTGTTGCTGCGCTATTTCCAGCACCAGCAGTATCTGAACCTGTTTGGGGGTTGACATAAACTACTGTTTGTGTGTTAGCTTGTGCCAATAAGTTTTCGCCAATGCCTGTGCGCGGAATTACATTAGCATCTACCCCAGATGGCAGTAGCATTAACCCACTAGAAGCTACTAATAAAGCAGTAAGTCCTGCTGAAAGAGATTTTAAAGAAGAGAGGTTTTTGTGAGAATTGTTGATTTTCTGCATAGGAAATCCCTGACGTGTCATTGTGATTAATGTCTATGAACTGCTAAATTAAGTTAAGGTAATAAAAGGTGTTTATTACAGCTTAGTACCAATCGCTTGGAAGTCAAAAGACTTAGTACCGCTAGCTTTTTGTAGCTTCCATAGCTTGTTTTCCCATAGGGGTATGGTTGCTTTAATTACGCCGCACTGTAATATTAGTTGTATGTGTTATGCTCAACTATATGGGATGACCAGTATGTGAGCATTTGGTTCCCATTGCTTTCAAAAAAATTAGAGTGCGATTTGATACACTGCACAACTAATGATTGCGGTTAACTGACCCGAAGGGAACCATCTTCTTGGGGTTACCGCTTGTGTGAAATCTGCGTATCTAGGTTCTGTCTTCTAACTAGTCTTTGTGCCATCCGGCAATTTTTCAATGTTAAGGGAATAGGGAATAGGGAACGGGGAATAGGGAATAGGGAATAGGGAATACCAATTTCAAAAAATACTACTACACAGCAATTATCTGAATTTGTTGCCTGTTGCCTCTCTTGAAAAGTTGCTCATGGGGGAAACCCCCAAGACCGCACTTTTCGCTGTTGCCTGTTGCCTTTCCTAAGGGAATAGGGAATACCAATTTCAAAAAATACTACTACACAGCAATTATCTGAATTTGTTGCCTGTTGCCTGTTGCCTGTTGCCTTTCCTAAGGGAATAGGGAATTTTTAGAATAGTTCTAATTTATACTGAATCATTAATTCTTCATCCTTTATGTTTCAAGCTACCCGTCGTCGTCTCGCTCTTTGGTACACTGCTGTGACTGCGGTATTACTGCTACTGTTTGCCACTGGTGTGTATATGTATTTTCGCAGTACTTTAATTGAGCGAATTGATGATACTTTGAATCATGTGGTGGAAGTTGTAGAGCGATCGCTCGTTCTAGAAAAAGTCAATTCAGAAACAAATAAGCTACGTATTAATGCGGAAGCTAGTTTCCGGGATAATGCTGACACTGTAGAAGACGACCACATTGACTTAGAATGGTTTAGTCCCACTGGTGAATTATTGTGGTCAACTTTATCAGAACCCCTAGATATTCCCATTCATATTAACCGTACTGGTGAAACTGTGCGTGTCCTTAGGAGGAATGATGGTGAATGTGACGATGGAGTGCGGTGCGCTTACAGTATTTTGCTGCGACAAGTTACAGCTAGGGTACAAGTTAGATCGAAAGTATTGGGATATCTGCGGGTAAGTCATCCTTGGTTTGAAGTCACCAAACCCAGTCGTCAGTTAATGGTTGATTTAGCGTTAGGTATTGGGTTAATGGTGGTTTCCGTAGCAGCTAGTGGTTGGTTTCTTTCTGGTAAAGCTATGGAACCGGTGCGGGATTCCTATCAACGTCTAAAACAGTTTACTGCTGATGCTTCCCATGAACTGAGAAGTCCGATTGCTTTAATTCAAACTAATGTGCAAGTTACCCTTACGGATTTAGATTTAGCAGATACAGAAAATCCTACTCTTTTACACTATCGACAACAATTAAAGTTAATAGAAAGACTCACAAAACGTTTGGGTAATTTAGTTAATGATTTGCTATTTTTAGCTCGTCAGGATAGCGGAATCAATAAACAAAAATTTTCCCTTTGTCCCATTGATGCCTTACTAATGGAAGTGACAGAAGAACAGCAGTTATTAGCATCTGAAAAAAATATTATTCTCAATTTTAAATTAATTGACCCTCCAGCCTCGGAAACTAACCCAGAAGTTCTAGAAAATTGGTTTACAATTTCGGGTAATTGGCATCAACTGATACGCTTGTTCACTAATTTAATTGGTAATGCTTTACGCTATACTCCACCCAAAGGAATAATCAATGTAGAATTGGCACGTGTAGAGTCAATAAATCGCGTTTCTGGACTACGTTATCACAATATTTCTCAATTACAAATTAAGGTCAGCGATACCGGTATTGGTATCCCTTCAGAAGCCTTACCTCGTTTATTTGACCGCTTTTATCGAGTAGATCCGGCACGTACTCATACAAATGATAATCAAGGTAAAGAAAGTGCTACTGGTTCTGGTTTAGGATTGGCGATTGTCCAAGCAATTGTGGAAAATCACCAAGGTTCTATTCAAGTTGAAAGCACTCCAGGTCTGGGTAGCACTTTTACAGTTAATTTACCTATAAATTTAGGGAATAGGGAATTTTGACAAGTAATAAGTAATAAGGAATAAGGAATAAGGAATAAGTAATGGGTAATGGGTTGAATAAGAAGCTGTTAGCGCAGCCTGCGGTCAGCTTTTTCTTTTTCTGCATTAATGAAGAGTATCTGATAACATTTTGGTTTCTATATTTTTTACTTATTACTTTTTATGGCGTTGCATAAATGCGGCATGATTTTGATGGTTTTGTGGGATAGACATCTTGGTTTGTGGAACGGGCATCCCTGCCCGTTTTCTATATTTCACCAGGTAGACAAGATGCCTACTCCACTCATATTCATCCCTTAATTCAGCAATGCCCTTTTTACTTCTTAGTTATTTGTGCCTTTCTTCTTCTGTCTTCCTTATTTCCTGTTTCCTATTCCCTACCTCTACAAACACTTTCACTAATCATTTAGCCTTGCTATATATAAACTTTTGAAACACCATCACTTGATGATGTAGGAAAGATTTATAATTAAGTTAGATGGTCTAATGAGAGACTGTTGGTTTATCTCCCAATACAGGATTAATAGTTTGTTTTAATTAATACATTGGTATTCCATTGTTATATCAATGTGAACAAAGAAGGTGACAGATAGAACATTGTAGAGAAGCGACATGTCAGGTCTCTACCAAAGTGTACGTCGTAATCATTAATTTAATCGGTATTAGATAGCAAGTTGATTGCCATACCTGGATTTCTAACTATTTGTTGAGATTATAACTCGCAACTCATTCCTTGTTATTAGGAGTAAATTAGGTGAGTATGATACTGAAAAATAGCGTCAATTGTATGTATCTATGATAACTTAAATACCCAAGGATAACTGAGGTATTTTCTTAGGAGGTAAAAATGAATAAAAACTATAAAATATTCTGCAATTCAGCTAAAGTACTGGGAGCTATTTGCGGTGGATTAATGGTCAGTTTAGCAGCGATTCCCCAAGCAGCAATTGCAGAGTTACCCATTAAAGAACCTGTTTCCAAAGTTAATCCTTGTCCAAGTATTTTCTATGAAAAACCCCATGACGACCGGGTTTTAGTTCCCAACGGATGTACTCCTAATGCTTTTACGCGTAAGATGATAGAACAAGGGATGATTTCCGTCCCCACTGTTCCTGTAACTCCAACAGCAGAACAAATCAGGTTGGGAGTTGGTGGAGAAACATCAACTGGAACTGTAAATCCTTGTCCTCGTATTTATTACGAAGAACCTTTTAGTGAAAGAAACATTGTACCTTTAGGATGTCCTCCCAATGCTCTGACAATGAGGTTGGAAGCGCAAGGTATTACTCCCGAACAGAGATATCCTTATCGTCAACGACAAGTTGGTGTAATTCAACCACCAGCACCAGAGACGAGATCCTTGGCGATCGCTACCGTAATCCCTATAAACGGTAGAATAGATGTGAAATTGAGAAATAATACTAATACACCTATTACCTATCAAGCCATTGGACATACTGGAGAAAGGACTCTGTTAGCTAGACAAGAGGTGACATTGCGTGGTTTGTCCTTACCGTTGACACTGACCACGATTCGTCAAGATGAAGGATTTTTAAGAATTATTCCTATCTCTACCTCAGAAACTGGAGTTTTAGAATTGTCTTTGGATGAGACTACTAATTTCAGTCAGAGTCAGACCAGTATTATGATCCAACCACAAGGTGGAGTCTATGTAAACTAAACCTTCCCCCCTCTCCTTTTCCCCCTCTCCCATTGGGAGAGGGGTTAGGGGTGAGGGTAGGAGAGGGGTTAGGGGTAAGGATTCATCTGACAAAAGCTGACTCTTGTTGGGAAAAAGCATCTTGGACTCGATCCCAATTATGTTCCATTAAATCCATATTCTTGATTTCATCTAGGGAAAAATAACCATATTCTGTGGTTTCATTACTGATACCCAAATTACCACCAGTTATTTCTACCTCAAAATTTAAAGCCACAACATGACAGCGTTCTCCGTCTGCATATTCAATCATATAATTAGGATTACTATAGACACCAAGTAAACGCTTGATGTTACCTTGCAAACCCGTTTCTTCCAAAACTTCTCTAATACAACCTTCCGCAGCACTTTCCCCCGCATCCATTCGTCCACCAGGTAAACACCAACGTCCATTATCTGTACGACGTGTCAGTAATATTTTTTGTCTCGACCCATCAAAAATGACAGCAGAACAGCCTAGTGTTACTTTTCCTAGTTTAGCGATGCGATCGCCATAAATAAGCTTTGCCATTAAAATTCTTACACCAACACTAACATTAAGATTTTGAACCATAGATGCATCTGGATAAATATAGCCGATTTCACTTGCATGAAGTACAGTTTCACCTCACCCCCATCCCCTCTCCTTGGTAAGGAGAGGGGTGTCCGCACTCAGGGGGTGAGATAATGGTTCCTCGTACTAAACTCTATATAAAAAAAGACCCCAGACTGGTCTCAGAAGTCAGGGGTCTGCTATTTTTCAGTTTTATTATGCTTTTTGGGAATAAGTGTATCGATGTCACTTGATGCACTGGTGATGCACAGGAAGCGTGTGTCTTCACAAGATAACTGACAATTCCATTTATGGGATGAAGGGTTATGTATCCAAGGGGTGCTAGTTAATGTTGGTTGTAGACCTAAGGGGTTGCAGCTAAAAGGGGTTATGCACCCTAATATTGTATGACAATGTTTTTTTATTCATATCTTGCACCATTATCAACGAGACTAAAAACCGAGTTTATAAACGCAAAATTTAGGTTTTGAGCATTAGTTATTCTCAATCAACCCGGTTTTTCAAACAATAGTTAAAAAGATGCTCTCACAGGTAGAGGAACAGGCTGAGTTTTACGTTGCATAACAACAGAAGGTGTAATAATTCGGCGAATTTCATTAACACATTCTTGAGGAACTTGGAGGATTTTTGCCATGCGGTCGTGAAGTGCTATTTCTTTGTCATCTATATTGCCATCTGCTTTAGCAATTTCCCAAGTAATAGCTATAATTAATCTACGCTTGATTTCACTCTTATCCTGTTTCTCTTCCTGTAACAAGTTTTTCGTAATAATATCATCAAAACTATCTTTACAATTAAGTGCAACCTGGACTCTTTTTTATATTGTTGATTGATTTGTGGATTATTTAACAGTTGCATAACTGCATTTTTTTCTTCCTCAGATACTTTTCCATCGGCTCTCATCATTGGTAGCGAACAAATAATAATATCAGCCAAAAATTGACTTAATTTTTTCTCTTCTATCTTGCCAAGAGCAAACATACTTGCACTAAAAACTCCTGTACCAATTGTTAAGCCTAAAGCAATTGGAGCAGCAACTGTACACATACTAAAAGTTGCAGCACTTACAACAGTTCTTCCACCAAAAAAAAGGGTTTGCAGCGCTCCTGGTACAAAAGGTGTCCACCAAGCTGCTGGTGCTAAATTAGCAGCTGCGACTATTGAAGCTAACATTCCACTACTAGCACCAACTCCAGCACCTAATATCAAAGAACCACCTACTTTCTTCCAAGGTTCAAGACTTTCAGTAATTATTTTAATTTCCGATTCCTTGAGAGTTATCTTGGAAGAATTATTTGGATCTAGATACAAAACTAACTCATGTATTTGCTTACTGAAGTATTTATTTATCTCTTTGGAAATATCTTTACCTTTTTCAGCAATTCTCGGTGCTAAATCATCCAATACTTCTTAAATTTTTGAGTTAATTGCCCCCATTCTGACCCCATGTGAACTTTCATATCATAGTTAAGAGGTCATCTTGCATCTTTTGCATATCATCGGGATAAATAGCTTTGGCATTTTCTAGATAAGGCTCGTTCAGTTGTGTAATTACATCTAAAGTCGTCAAAATCACAACAAAACAAATTAGTAATGCAATTGGAGTTGTGACTGTTCCGATAATTGGCACACCTGTAAAGGGCACAAAAGAATGAGCCATGAAAGCTAAAATACCACCTAAAATTAATACAGCACCAGTTACATACTTTCGTGTTTGAGAATCAGGAGCAGCATCTTGATATAAAAGAATTAAAACTTTAAGATAACGGGGAATTTGAACAGCTCTTGGAAGTGCAAACGACAATAAACCTCCAAGTGAAGCCAAGATAATTGGAATCACAGAAGCAAAAAGACTGGTAACATCTGGTAAAGCAAGCCCTGTTAATGCAAACATTATTTTCTCCAAAATTAAAAGACTAATTATGCTGATGCAATGAGGATGAAAAGCAAAATATTACAGTGGTATTTATTAATTGAAAGTACATCTGTCGTAGAGGAGTAAAGCAAAAGCTCATTGATGTCAACTTAAGGTACAAATGGCTTAAAGTTTCGCTTTCACACCCACCCTGAAATTAATTTCAGGGACCAATATACAAAGTCTACTGAAGTAGACTGAAGAAAACCTAGGTTATTTAGTCATCTAAAAAAAGATGACTTCGTCTACTCGCTGTGGAAATTAATTTCCTTGCGGGGTATAGATTTTGCGTTAAGTTGACACTAGTGAGCATATGCTAAGAGCGTGTTTATAAATCAAAAAACCAGTTTTCTAGAGGTAGAGAACCGATAATTTGACTATATACACTGACAGAAACCCGGTTTCTCGACCTCACCTTTTATATTTGTTTTATAAACATCTTCTAAACCCCTAAAATTCAATGTTTATTAACCTTTTAAAATTGTTTTTAATTTTCTACATATATGCTCTGGATTATCTATGGATTCACCATTAGAACGAGTCATAGCAGGACGAGATTTATCCCATCCCACAATATTCCAATCAAACATTTTCCTTTTGGTTGACTGTACTGCTTCAATTTCATCAGTTACAATCTGCACACCCAACTTCACTAATCTAACCAGCATTTTGGCAATTTAGTCTATTCAAAACTTGTTATTTCTTTATAACTTTTGAAACTTTTCTACTGGCAAATAAAAAATACGGATAAATCATTCAAAATTCTGCAATTACTCCCTTCAAATACACAACAAACAGCTTGACTTCTCAGTAATTTGTCAAGGGGAGGATTACCGAACAAACTGTAAATAAAGGGTTTTTGTTATTATGTGTTACATAAGTTAACACTGTGTCCTCACCTTGGGTATCACATGAACACTGTTCTTAAGTCCCATACCCCAAAAGTAACTCGATTGTTTTCTAACTTGGAATTAGATAGGGATCACTTTTCTCATCAACCAGGAAGTATCCTAGGAAGTACAGCACTGGTAGCTGGAACCACTGTGGGTGCTGGTGTTTTGGCACTTCCGGCAGTTACCATGCCTTCTGGTGTTGTACCATCTACAGTAGGATTAATAGCTGTTTGGCTGTACACTCTCATTTCCGGACTTTTGATTGCAGAAGTCTCGCTAAACAAGATGCGAATCACCGGAAGTCCTAGTAATGGACTTTTGGGAATGGTTGAGAGTACCCTAGGAAAGCTGGGAGCAAGAATTGCTGGTGGTGCATATCTATTCTTGCACTACGCTCTATTAGTGGCTTATATTGCCCAAGGTGGAGGAATTTTAGTCTCAGCTATCGAACAAGTCTGGGGTGTACAGCACTTCCTACCTGCATGGCTGGGAACAACAATGTTCACCCTCCTGTTTGGTGGCATTATGTATCTAGGACAAGAAAAGTTTGTCCAAAAGTTAAATAGTGTCTTTGTGGGTATTGTAATTGTTTCCTTCATTGGGCTATTATTATTAGCAGCAAACCAAGTTAATCCTGCCCAATTCTTAGTCCAAGATTGGACTGCCCTTGGTGGTGCTGTGTCGGTGATGCTGGTGGCACTGTTTTACCATAATATTATTCCCGTAGTGGTAACCCAGCTAGAAGGAGATGCCCGCAAAGTACGCAAATCCATCGTCCTTGGTTCTGTGATTCCCCTAATTATGTTCTTGGCTTGGAATGCCGTAATTTTGGGAAGCATCAGCGCTGATATGTTCCAGGGAATATCTGATGGAAATGCAGTTTTCGATCCCTTGGAGATTTTACGAGGGGGTAGTGGTGGACGATGGTTAGGAGTACTACTGTCTGTTTTCTCGGAGTTTGCGATCGCCACATCTTTTATTGGATTTGTCTACGGTTTGCTGGATTTCCTTAAAGATACGAATCGAAGAGTATCTAATCAACCTTCCCAGCGTTTACCTCTCTATTGCTTGATATTTCTCCCAGCTATGAGTCTAGGGACTATCAACCCTCATATATTTCTGACTGCTCTTGATTACGCTGGAACTTTTAGTATTTCAGTGTTAGGAGGAATTATTCCAGCTTTAATGACTTGGAAGCAACGGGAGGAAAATAGATACTCTCATAGTATTCAACCCCTTGTTCCTGGTGGTAAATTGACACTGATTGTGATGATTACAGTTGCATTAGCCATAATCATACATGGCGGATGAGCGATTTAATTAATTTTTGTAAATTTTTTGGTGTAAATATATAAATGAATGATGCTACCCCCCATTCAACTACTTCATGTTTAACAATAGGATAATGTTGCCTCTAGAAGCAAGCAATTCATAACAACGTTGCACCTGGGTGAAAAAACGGGCTTCTAAACACAATTTTTACTTTTTCAGTGTTAATAATTTTTAAGAAACCCGGTTTTTTTGGTGCAAGATATTAAATAGACGATCGCCAATTACCGATAAACCATTTGAGTCAATTTATCCAACAGTAGCACTTCCTTTTGGCTGTCTTGTAACTTGCGAGCCAGTAGAATCGCTCTTTCATAAAAATTGCGGGCAGTAGAAAATTGACCTAATTGCTCGTATAATTTACCGTAGGACTCAAAAGAGTTTAATTGTTCCCGCAGGTTTCGTAAATCTTTGGCAAGTAACAATCGCTGCTGTAGTAAATCAAAAGCCCGTTGATACCTTCCCACAGACCTGTGAGCGCTGACTAAACCGTCTATTGCCCGTAATTCATTAGTGCGATCGCGGGTCGCTTTAGCTATCCGTAAGGCTGCACCATAGGCACCAATGGTATCCTGATAATTACCGATACCTAAATAAGCATCACCTACATGATTGAGGGTATTAGCCTCACCAATGGGGTCACGACTTTGACGACGGAAGATTAAAGCTTTTTCATAGATTTTAATAGCCTTATTGTAATCTCCCAATCTGGCAGTAGCCAGACCTAAATTACTTAAAGAAAGTCCTTGACCTTCAATATCATTTAATTTTCTAGCAATTTTGAGCGCATCTGTCAAGGTAGAACTAGCCGCAGCAAATTGTCCTCTTTGCAGCATCAGCGTAGCAATGTTATTTAGCCCAAAAATCTGAGCTTGAAAATCTTTGAGATCCCTGGCGATCGCTAAACGTCGGCGAATTGCATCTTCTGCTTCCTTGTAACGACCTAAGCGGACATAAGCCTTACCTAGCAAATCGTAGGTTATACCTACTGCCCCCAAATCGCCGATAGCGTGATAAACTTCTAATGCTTCCAGCCAAGAGGCAATAGCTTTGTGAGTAGTACCTTTAGCGTATTGTTGTTCTCCAATCCGCAGTAAAGTATCCCCATCATCTCTAGTAGACCGTAGCCCCGATTTTTTCGTAGGACTGTGGAATTGTTCGGTAATATCCCCAGCCTTTACAGCAAGGGGAGTAAGGAAAAAGTAAAAAGTAAAAAGTAAAAAATAAAAAGCACTGGACTTAAAAATAAGCAGTCGGTAAGAAGTATGCCCTATTATATGCCCTGGTAATAGATGCCATTGCTTCATAAATACTGTCCCCTATTGTGGGTATTAGTTTCTAATAATTCTGTCAATAAAATTACTTAAGCAAAAACATTAAACTGTATTTTTACTTAGCTGGAGGAAGAGCTAAATTCTCGCCCAAGTAGATGGAGCGAACATCAGCTGGTAATTTGTCCTCAAGCATACGATAGCCTTCCTGGAGAAAAATGGCTACTTCGTTGGGAGCGATGGCTTCACCTTCCGCTTGCAGGTAAGCAGCGATTCTAGTTTCACTCCAGTGGAAAGTTTGAGCCATAACCACCATTAGGCGTAAGATGGGAGGCATTTGGTCTAAAGCCTGTTCTACATAGCACCATAGAGGTGGAGAAGTGTCTTTGAGGGAATAATGGATTGCTTCTGTGGGTGGAAGTTCCATCTCGTTGATACAGTAAGCAGTCTGGTTAATTAACCAATTTTGCAAAGAGAGATTTTCTGTCCCTGATTGACTGCTCTTGGGATTCATTCCCCCCAGTTCGTAATAAATGTGACGCCAAGTTAAAGCAAACAGATAATCAGCTTGCACAGGCGATCGCGCTGAATGTTGAATCAAAGTGTATACAATGGGACTATAGCGGCAGAAAATGGCTGTAAAGTATTTTCCAGAGTCGGGGTGACGCTGGAACAAGTTGACGAGTTCTTGGTCACTATGATGAAATAGCGACCTGACTAGGGGATGGTTAGCTTCAGGAAAATGAGGAATTTGCACGTTCGTAATCAGCGTAGATTGCTATGATGGTAATAATCTCAAGCACAAAGTTAATAGCATCATGATTTTGGTGTTAGTCTCACAAGAACTAATATTTTTGTTCCGTATCTAGATGCACATACTAAAAGCACAACTTGTAAACTTAAACCTTAAGTAATAAAACTATTCACTACCCTCCCTTATATATAAAATTATTGATTTGTTTATGGTTATAGCAGCTAGCGTGATAAAATTACCCCTCCAGCCCATTTTTGGTTCTTTTTTGCCCTCCATACCCTTGGATAGTTTATTCTCCACTCAAGGGATTATGGTGTTGCTTTTAGCGGCATATGCTGGTGCTATGTGGATGTTTCTTACCAGTGCGCCAAAAGTATACACGGTTATGGTGTCTGATTTGGAGATTGCCCGTCAGTTTTATGAAGGAATGTTAGATTTACCAGCAGCTGATGTGCCTTTACATTACTATTACAACTACGAGCAAACTATAGGTGCAACTGGTGTAGATCCGCTGTATTTGGGCAGTAGTTCTACTTTTTCCAATCGGATGAACAATGCTAACGAAGGCTTGTGGTATCAGTTAAAGAAAAATACCCAGTTACACGTAATTACCGGGGCAAGTCTTGGTCACAAAAATCAACAACGCCACGTATGTTTTGACCACGATTGCTTGGAATTAGTCTTATTGCGGGTGGAAATGCGGGGTTTGAAGTTTAAGATTCGCAGCAAGAAACCCTTGAATTTTTTGGTCAAAGATTATGAGGGGCGAGTGATTGAGATGGCTGAGGTGGCGAATTAATTAAGTTAGGAGTTAGGAGTTAGGAGTTAGGAGTTAAGAGTTAAGAATTGTTCCAGACGCGACATGCCGCGTCTTTTTTTTAGTGGGATAATTCGAGAATTTGTTAAGTCGCATCTTGAACCATTACCAATAAGACCCAAAAAACTGGGTTTATGAACCCAAAATTTAGGTTTCCAGGATTATTCATTCCCAATAAATCTGGTTTTTAACCTCGGTACAAGATGTGTGCTAAAAAAGTTTGTATACGTCATTTTGTCATGACATTGATGTGTATGATAGGTAAATTTACCATGTAGTATTATTTTTGCATAAATATAAGATTTGTCAAGCCCTCAAATGACCAATACTTCGTAAGTAATTGAAAAATACTCTCAATTATTTAGTATTTTCGTATACAGTTTTTCGAGAAAGCCCTTTTTTTGGCGGTTTAATATAATCAAAACTTATATAATCTTCTATCTCTTACCCAAAATATCTGCCAATTTATGCACCATTTTCTCTGCTAATTCCAACAAATTTATCTCATCGCCGAAACAAGGGTTAATTTCTCTAGCCAATAAACTATCAACTAAGAAAGTCTTAACCGCAAAAAATTTCTCTTCTTCTCCATGCAAACTCAGACATTTCTTGAACTCAGCAACAATTTATGCAAGGGATTTATCTTTTAACAACTCCTAAGAAACACAGGGTTTAGGAGTTAGGAGTTATGAATTAGAAATTGTTCCAGACGCTACATGTCGCGTCTTTTTTGGTGGAATTATTCGCTAATTTTTTTAGTTCAATATTCTCGATCAAAATTAACTATTTCTGATAATTCCATCTGGCATAATAGTTTGACAAAATATAGCATCAGTAAAGTCTGTACCAGAAGTTAAAGCTTCCCAGAGATTTGCATGGCTTAAGTTAGCACCCCTTAAATCTGCTCCTTCTAATTTTGTTTTACTCAAATTAGCTGCAGATAAATTACTACCACTCAGTTTTGCAGAGCGCAAATAAAATCTGCTCAAGTCTACACCAGCTAAATTAGCTCCGCTAAAGTCTACTTTTTGTCCAAAAGCTTTTCTCAACATCATTTGGGTAATGCTAGAGTATGCGATTGAAACCCCCCAAGAATCAGGACAAAAGTCAAGTACAGTTGCTACTTCTTCACCAAGAACGACAACATAAGCATAAGAATTATCTGTTCCTTCTGCAAAAGCATAAAGCCAATTTGGCTTGATGTAATCACTGCGGTAATATGAGTCTGCTAGACTTTTTGTGAATTCTACAGCTTCTTGAAGAGTAATAAACTCCTTGCTGCTAACAAAACATTTATCCCAACCCCTTGGGTATTTCATGCCAGCCACTGATACAGTTCGTATAGCTCTTCAGGGAATGAAAATGGCAAGTCTTTAGTTATTTCATCAATTTCTTTCCTAGTTAATCCGGGATAAAAATCACCCTTGAATTCTATCCTTTCTAAAGCTTCTAACAAAGGTGATTTGACTAGTTTTACAAGAGTAAAATTATTAGATGAATCATCAGGGTCTTTGCTGCTAAAATGAGCGTTGCTTAAATCAATCCCATCTGGAAATACAGTTTTATTGTTATAAATTATGTCTGCTAAATTAGCATCATTTAACTTAGCATTCTCTAGATTAGCACCTCTTAGGTCTGCGAAACTGAGATTTGCATTTTGTAAAATTACGCCTTGTAAATTGACATTAACTAAACTAGCACGATATAAGCTGACATCATTAAGATTTGCATAACTAAGATTAGCATTTTTGAGTTGAGCATATTTCAAGTTAGCACCTTTTAAAATAGCTCCCTTCAAATTTGCTCCTTTTAAATTAGCATAGGCAAATTTAATTTTTCTCAATTGTGCATTGCACAAGATTGCATCCTGTAAATTCACCCTATAAAATTCTTTGCCATTAAGAATAGTACCTGCACAAATTATGTGTGCCTGTCTGACATCTGTATTGGGAGGAAACTTTGTTTTAAAGTCATACAAAACGCCTTTAAGACTTGTATTAGTTAAAATAGCACTACTTAAATCTACTCCTCTGAGGTTAGTACGCTCAAATTTAGCTCCCTCTAGATTAACTTGAGTTAAAATAGCATTACTGAAATCTGTTAGAGTTAAATCTGTATTACTTAAATCAGCACCAGTTAAATTTGTGTCCGTAAGACATGTAAATTTAGCATTACTCCCTTCCCGCTCTTATGAATACCGATTTAATTAACCGCGTTCGCGTAGCGTGCGCTGTGCGCTTAGACGCGAAGAACACGTAAAGCCTACGGCATAGCTTCGCTTACCGACGTTCGCGTAGCGTGTCCCGAAGGGACTCAGTCGTTCCCGTTCACCGAAGGTGTTCCCGCAGGGTAGGGTAGGAAGAAGAAAAATAATATAGGTAATCTTAGACCGGGAAGGGAGTAGTTAAATTAGCATTAGTAAGATTTGAACCTTGAAGACTATCAATAATTGCATTGCTTAGATTAGCATCAGTCAGATTGGAGTTTTTAATAGTATTTAATTCAACATAACTAAGGTTGGCATTAGTTAAATTGGAGTCTGTAATAATATATAATTTAGCATTACTAAGATTTGCCTCACTTAAATTAGTAGATTCTATATAAGTGCCCTACAAATGATTTTTACTTAAATTAGCACGATAAAAATCGCTATTTTTGATTTGAGTATGACCGATTTTTGCATTACTGAGGGTAGCATTATAGAAATTACAATCAATCAGATTACAGTATTCCCAGGTAAAAAGATTTAGATTTGCATTACTAAAGTTTACCTGAAACATATCTATTCGCTGAAAATTGAATCTACTTAATACCGCATTAGAGAAAATAACCCGTTCTAAGATGCCAAACTCAAATTTAAAAATATGCAAATGAATATTACTTAAATCAACATTGCTCAGATTTTCTAAAACGCAATCTGTCATTCTAGAATTGGAAAAATTTCGTTCTCCATCCCCATAGCGTTTTAGTATTTCTTGAATATTCATGACTTCTAGCTATATGATGTCAAAAAGATTCTATGGCAATTCTATTTAATTAAATAGTGGTAATTTAGAGACTAACATCTCCAAATTTTAGAAGAAGTTAGCAACCCTGTTTTTCACAGTAATTTTTATCTACTTACCACTTTCTACAACATATACTAGTTTCTTCACCAATTTCTCTGCTAATTCCAGCAAATCTATCCCATCACCGAAACTGTAGTTACTTTCTCTAGACAATACATTGTCAACCAAGAAAGTCTTAACAGCAAAAATTCTTTCTTCTTCTCCATCCAAACTCAGATATTTCTCCAACTCAACAGCAATTTCTGAAAGCGATTTATCTTTTAACAGGTTTCTAACTGTCAAAGCTAAGGTATCATCACTTTCTAAAAAACTAACAATTTTTAGAGAAATATCCTCTTCTTTGTCTTCATCCCACCTTTCTAGCCAATCCCCTTCCAAGTCTTCACAATACAAGTAAGCTGCATTTAGTCCATACTTAAGTATGTCATCTTGTAATTTCTGTGCAGCTTCCACAGCTGACAAAAACTGTTCTAATCTTTCTTGACAGTCTGTTGTTACTTGTTTAACCATAATCACTAAATCTATTAATCATATTCTTGATAAAATCCAATGCGTAAAAAAACAACTACTATAAACTAAATTTTAAATACATACCTGTTTTGAGATTATCGCTGTTATATAGGGTTATGTTAACTATTTGATTGACGAAATTAGTTGTACTGGGATTGAAGCTTAAAAATAATCCTCTCTCTATTTCCCAAAAACATAAAACATTTTTCCACTCCTCAGATTTTATTTGAGAGTATTCATCAGAGAGACTAGTAATTTGCACACACAATGGTTTCTCATTTCTATTACTTACAATTATATCAGTTGTCATAGAAAGGTCGGCAATATAGCGTCTGACTACATTACCACCACGTTTTTTAATGTTATTAGTAATACTTAAGAGTAAATTTTCATCTTCTTGAATAAAATCCCCTGTCATTAACTTTTGTCTCCAAATGTAAAATTTGGGGTCATTTTCGCTTAACCATTTAGGGAATAAATAACTATACCAATATCTCAAAGCCGGATTTAGTGCGTTGATAGCTGCTTGTTGTTCTGTTTTTGAAGGTAAAGATTTAAATTTCAACCAAACTTCTGCATCATCGATTATTTGTACTAAAAATAAGATAAGCAGTTTTTTCGCCGTTAAGGAACCAGGCTTAACATTTTTTATCCAGCGATTTATCTCTTCTAACCTTGACATTAAATTTGGATCTACCGCAGACGCTTCCTGAATCAGTGACTTGAGTCTTTCTTTGATTTCTTTTGCCTGCAAAAAATACTATACCTCAGATATTTATTTGCTTTCAGGGATATTACGATTATTTTACCGAAATTTTTGGATCTAAAACCCCGTCCTTTTAGAGACTATTTAAACCCCGTCCTTAAGGACGGGGTTTA
>JASJCY010000085.1 GCA_030065825.1 Nostocaceae cyanobacterium
ACCTCTTTGAAAATTAAATATGGGTCAGCTACAACCCTTGTTCCAGACGTAAAATTTTACGTCTGGAACATTCTTTTCCACCAGATGTCTAATGGTTTGTGTGCCCAATAAATTGAACAAATCTTCTAACAACTCAATTGGATACAGGTTAAGCGTCCTAAAAGACGGGTAAAGTTTGGTAGGAGTGCAAGCTTCAACACAAGCATAAAATCGCTCAAACCCTCTTTTGCTCAAACCCTCTTCCTTTCCTTTGACCGCATTCAGGACAAGTTTTGCTTGTCTTCAATTTTGAATTGTTACGAACCCTTGCGTAAGTCCTAAATTTAAAGATTTGGGATGCTCCTGTGCATATTTTCACGCTATCAGAGCTAATAGCTAATTGCAAGAAGACCTATTGTTTTCTTGCCAACATTAACAAATGTAAAGAATTTTCATGATTTGCGTAATATCAATGCAGATGAATGTTCTATGTATTATACCCCTGTATTCAATCTGAAAGCTACAAAACAAGCTAGCTAGAGGGTTTTATCTAAACTGTCAAAAAATCACTTTGAAGTGAAGCAGAACTTATCCGTAACCAGACGATTTTCTACCACCAGTACAGGAGGGTCATAGTAAATATGAGTATTTTACGGTCATGTTCAACAATAAGCCTGAAAACTGTACCAAACAAGCCAAAATTAATCAGAGTAATTATTTAACACCGTTCCAACGCAAACTGCTACAAAAAAACCTACAAGAAGATTTATCTGAGTCCTACCATCAGCGGATTCAAATTATGTTGTTGGCAGATGAGGGCAAATCTCAAACGGAAATTTGTCATACCTTGGGGTGTTGTCCAGCAACAGCAAGACATTGGATGCATATAGCTCGTAGTGGAATGGCACATCAATGGCAGGATTGTCCAATTGGTCGTCCTAAGGCAGTCAATGAGGAGTATTTAGAACGTTTAAAAGAACTTATTGACCAAAGTCCGCGAGATTATGGTTATTCTTTTCGCCGTTGGACAGCGAATTGGTTAAAGAAACATCTAGCGAAAGAATTTGGGATTGAAATTAGCGATCGCCACTTGAAGCGATTGCTCAAACAGATGGGATTGTCTACTAGACCAAAACCTGCACAGGTGAAATCAGCTAGCAATGGGGAAAAAGATGGTCAGAACATCTTAATTCATGACCTGAAATCCGCTGCTGGGTCTGAGTCTAATGGTTTTTGGTTATTTAATCCCAGCAACATGGAGTGAGATTATGGTTCGAGATACATTTAATCCATTGATTTCCTCTGAGCAGTTGACCAATATTCTCGGGTATCCTGTTTGCGAACCAGAATTATCACGTTGCCTCAAACAAATAAAATATCTAGAGCCAAAGGTCGGTCAATTTTGGCAGGTAGTTGATGCTGAGGCTGGGGTCTATATTGTGATTAAAGGAAAGGTCAGACTGATTAATAGTGCCGGTGAGTTGATTACTAACTTAGAAGCGGGAGCTTCATTTGGGGAATGTACTTTTTTCCCAGAGGATTCTTTTGAAGCTTACTCAGCTAGAGCCTCACTTAAAACAAAGCTCTGTTATCTAACTCCCGAACTCTTATTTCCCTTAATTAGCAAATATCCGCAAATCCGCGAGCATTTTTATCGTCAGGCACAAGCACGGAATTCGCTGCTGATATCGTCGGAGAGTCCCTTGGGAGAGGGTGAGAAACAGAGAGTGGGGGAGGAAGGGGAGAAGAAAGAAATCCCTGCCTTAGAAGAATTAAAGCCTGGGAGGAAGCTGAACAAAGCTTACTTTCCTAGTCCCACTCAGCAAGTTGGTCATCTGTGGCAGCGAGTTATTCGACGCTATCCGTTTTTTGCTCAACAAAGTGCTTCTGACTGCGGTGCTGCTTGTTTGGTAATGATAGCTCGTTATTGGGGAAAACGATTTAGTGTGAACCGACTGCGAGATATTTCCAATGTAGATCGTAATGGAACCTCATTGCGGGGACTGTCAGCTGCAGCGGAAAGTATTGGGTTTTCTACCCGACCCGTAAAAGCCAGTCTGGATCAATTAGCAAAACAACAACTACCTGCTATTGTCCACTGGGAAGGAAAACACTTTGTTGTCGTGTATGAAGTTACTCGAAAGCATGTGGTAATTGCTGACCCAGCTATTGGTCAGAAAACTGTCAGTCACAAGGAATTTAGAATAAATTGGACTGGTTATGCACTCCTACTGCAACCTACAGCACTATTAAAGGATACCAAAGAGAGTAAGACTTACTTCTGGCAATTTTTTGAATTAGTCAAGCCTCACGGTTTGGTGTTAATGGAGGTGTTTATTGCTTCCCTGCTTATCCAGGTATTTGGTCTAATTACACCGATATTTACGCAGATAATTTTAGACCGAGTTGTGGTACAAAGCAGTGCCCTTACCCTGACAGCAGTGGGCTTAGGGTTGCTGATGTTTAGCCTATTCCGGGTTGCCATAACAGGGTTGCGGCAATATTTGCTCGACCACACCGCGAATAAGGTAGACCTAGCATTAATTGTCGGATTTATCCGCCATACCTTGGGATTACCTTTAAGTTTCTTTGAATCTCGTTATGTCGGCGATATTACCTCCCGCATCCAGGAAAACCGCAAGATTCAGCACTTTCTTACAGGTGAGGCTTTATCTATCCTGCTAGATGTACTAACAGTTTTTATCTATGTGGGATTGATGTTCTGGTACAGTTGGAAGATGGCACTGCTAATGTTAGTAATTGTACCGCCATTTTTCCTGTTGGCGTGGATTTCTACACCCTTTTTAAAACGAATTTCTCGGGAAGTCTTTAATGCGATCGCCACTGAAAGTAGTTATCTGATCGAAGCTCTTTCTGGTATTCGCACTATCAAGTCTACAGCAGTTGAGCAAACGGTGCGCTGGCATTGGGAAGAGTTATTAAATAAAGAGGTTAAAACTAACTTTTCTGGACAGGTTATTGGCAATCGACTGCAAATTTTCAGCAATACTATCGAGGCATTAGCTACTACTGCACTGCTTTGGTTTGGGGCTTGGTTGGTGATTAAAAATCAGCTCAGTATTGGGCAATTGGTAGCTTTTAATATGTTGCTAGGCAGTGTTATTACCCCTTTCCAACGGCTGACAGTGCTGTGGAATGAATTGCAGGAAGTGGTGATTGCAATGGAACGCATCAATGATGTCCTAGACTACGAACCAGAAGAAGATTTGCAGCATCAAGGACGCCAATCATTACTTGAGTTGGACGGTTACATTCGCTTTGATAACGTCACCTTCCGCTATCACCCAGAAAGTGATATCAACGTCCTGGAAAATCTGAGTTTTGAAGTCAAACCAGGGCAAATGGTAGCGCTAGTGGGACGCAGCGGTTCCGGGAAAACTACCATTTCCAAGCTGATTTTGGGGCTATATCCCCCTACAGATGGTCAGGTGTTGATTGATGGACAGGATATCACCAGTCTTGCTTTAGCATCATTGCGCCAGCAAATTGGTGTCGTTGACCAAGATACCTTTCTCTTTGGGGGAACCATTCGGGAAAATATCAGCCTTGGTCATCCAGATGCAAGTTTATCAGAGATTATGGCAGCGGCAAAACTGGCGGGTGCAGATGAATTTATTCAAAAACTGCCCATGGGGTATGAAACCCAGATTGGGGAGGGAGGAGGAACCTTGTCTGGGGGACAGCGACAGCGTTTGGCGATCGCCCGTGCTTTGTTAGGCAATTCCCGCTTGTTGATTCTAGATGAAGCCACCTCTCACCTGGATGCGGAATCAGAGCGAATTATTCAGACCAATCTCAATACCATTCTCAAAAACCGCACCACCTTGGTAATTGCTCATCGTCTTTCTACTGTACGTCAGGCTGACCTCATTTTAGTGCTGGATAGGGGTGTGTTGATTGAAAGCGGAACTCACCAAGAATTAATGGCGAAGCGGGGACATTATTTCTATCTCAATCAGCAGCAGTTAACTGTTGCGGAATGAACTGGCTTGAAAATAGGGGTTGGGGGTTAGGGAAGAACTCTATTTTCATACCCTCCTTCCCGGGAATTATTCCCCGTGGTGAACTAGCTTGTAATCGCGCTGAATTGGAACTATGAATCAGGGTTAATCTACGGTAAGTTTTTTCATCCTTTAGCCAACAATCTAAAATTCAAAATATTGCTATGCCTGAAAATCATACATTTAATGGACATATTCCCATTCAAACTATCCCAGATGACCATCGCTATGACAATTTACTTACCCAACAAGATGCTTCTAAATCTAACAATAATAAATCACCTCATACTAATGATTGGTCTTATGCTACTAAGGAACTTCTTGATAGCTTGCCCCAGGTTTGGACACGGGGATTGCTTTATTTTTTGGTAGTATTTATAGGTATTGCTTTACCTTGGGCAATGTTCTCTCAGGTGGATGAAACGGGTACAGCAAGGGGACGATTGGAACCAAAAGGGAAAACCCTTAGACTCGATGCTCCAGTAGAAGGAACTGTAGCGGCAATTAAGGTAAAAGAAGGTGAATTTGTAAAAGCTGGGCAGAAGTTATTAGAACTGAAATCAGAGTTAGTTAACGCTGAACTTCAGCAACAAAGACAGAAATTGGAAGGTCAACAAAATCGTTTGCATCAGCAAAACTTGCTGAAAAATCAATTGATACTAGCACTGCATACCCAGCAGCAACAAAACCAAGCTCAACAGTTAGAAAAACAAGCGCAAATAGAGCAAGCACAGCAGAATATTGAAACTCTCAAGTCCGTCCACAGTTTACAAAAAGAAGAACTATTTGCACAAATAGAGCAGGCAAAGCAGGCTATTGAATCTAGTAAAGTTGTTTATGAATTAGAAAAAATTCGTTTAAAAACGGCTGAAGACAAAATTCCTCGTTACAAAAAAGCTTATGAGCAGGGTGCTTTATCTCAAGATCGCTTTTTGGAAGTGCAACAGTTGGCAAAAGAGGCTGAAAAAAACATGATGAAAGCTGCATCGGAAATAAAACAAGCTCAGTCTCGTCTCAAAGAACAACAAGGTAGTTATGAAAAGAAGATTCATCAAGCATCTTCGGACATTAAACAAGCTCAACTCCGTTGGCAAGAACAACAACGCAGCTATAAAAGTTTAGTTCATTCTGGAAAATTAGCTGTACTCAAAAGTGAAGAACAGTTAAATAATTTAGATGCAGAAATGACGACTGTTAAAGCAGAAATTTCTCAAAGCAAAACCCAGATTAAATCGTTAGAGTTTCAGTTAAGTCAAAGGGT
This sequence comes from Nostocaceae cyanobacterium, assembly GCA_030065825.1. Classification (GTDB taxonomy): domain Bacteria; phylum Cyanobacteriota; class Cyanobacteriia; order Cyanobacteriales; family Nostocaceae; genus JASJCY01. The sequence continues at coordinate 5,263 of JASJCY010000085.1, forward strand.
GTTAAAAGCACCTATAGATGGGGTAATTTTTCAGTTACCAATTAAAGGTGAAGGTACCGTCGTGCAACCTGGAAAAATGATTGTAGAAATAGCACCACAAGGAACATCATTGGTACTCTGGGCACAGATGGCGACAAGAGAAAGTGGTTCTTTAGAAAAAGGAATGCCAGTGAAAATTAAGTTTGATGCTTATCCATTTCAAGATTATGGAGTAGTAAAAGGAAAATTAATTGATATTTCTCCTACTACCTCAGAATTAGATACACCTAAGGGTAAGGTAGCAGTTTATAACTTAGAAATTGTCCCCAATCAGAATTGTATTGTCATAACTAATAATTGTATTCCTTTCCGTCCTGGGGATACGGTAACTGCTGAAGTAGTTGTCCGTCAACGTCGAATTATTGATTACATTATCGACCCGTTTAAAAAATTGCAGCAGGGGTGAAGTACTATATAAAGTTTCAGAGAATTAAGATGATTTAGGAGGAATATAATGCTCAAAACTATTGTCATTACTAGTAAAGATATTATAGGTGAAGTTAAAAAAACTGGCAAAATGCCTGAAATCATTCAAGGAATTGTTAGTTGCAATGTTATTAAAAATAATGTGGCAGAAATGGGTATTAAAGTAGAGAGCGAAGAACTGCAAGCAGCAGCAGACGGATTACGATTAATCAAACAAATTCCTAGTGCTGATGCTACCTGGGAATGGCTGAAACAAAATGCTATGTGTCTAGATGATTTTGAAGAATTAGTCTATATGAATTTGATAACTGATAAGTTAGCTCAACATTTATTAACAGATAAAATTGAGCCTTATTTCTTTGAACACCAATTAGACTATACAGGTGTAGTTTTATATGAGATTGTCTTGGATGATGAAGACTTGGCTTTGGAACTTTTTTACGGAATTAAGGAAGGTGAAATCAGTTTTTATGATGTTGCTCACGAATACATCGACGACATAGAATTACGTCGCAAAGGAGGATATAGGGGGATAGTGCAACGCAAAGATTTAAAGCCAGAAATTTCTGCTGCTATTTTTGCTGCTAATCCTCCCCAACTTCTCAAACCTATTGTTACTGCTAAGGGAGTACACTTAATTTTAGTGGAAGAAATTATTCAACCACAATTAGATAGTGAGCTTTCTCGCAAAATTGCTTCAGATTTGTTTGATGAATGGTTGCAGGAACAAATGACTCAAGTTGAAATTGTTAAATCTTTAGACGATAGTAGTTTATATTCTAATTGTGAAGAAAACGAGTCGCAACAAATACCCAATTAAATATTTATGAGTTAGGCAAAAATATTAATCCCTCTTGTGTTAATTCTCCTAAAGTCACAATAGAGGGATTATTTAATAATTTAATAATATATATGTCACTTTAAGCTAATGGTGTATAAATATCCTCAGAGTTGGGATTGAGGTAGGGATGTTCTATGTCTATTCCGAGATTGTCGAAATGTTGGAGTATATATTTCATGCGAGATTCTGGAGAATCATCACCATTCATATAAGCTTCTACTAAAGCATTAGCAACAATTTGGCAGCGGTTAATTCCAAAACTTTCTTTATATGCAAATAAGAGTTGAGAATAAGGGTGTTCTGCCAATCCAATCCCAGGGGCAATTACTTTAGTGAATATAGGAACCTGAGGTTGAAAATGGGATTCAAGTTCTGAGTAAATAGTTTGTAATATTTGTCTCAACAATTGATAGTTACTCCGGTGGAATTGGAGCATACCTGAGTCATAACGCTGATAATTTAAGGGATTGTGTAATACTTTGAAGACGAAGGGGAGCTTAATTTCATTCAATTTTGTTGTCAGATACTTCATGAGGATAATTGCTGCTTCAGGATCGAAGTTGAAATAAGCCAATAGTACTGGATTGGAAGGATCTTTCCAAACACTGTTATCAATTTCTCCCTCTCCTGCTGCTGTATATAACTCCCTCTCAATACCACCAGCAGGTGTCCATACTGAAACCAAATCATTTACAGAAGCAGATTGTTCTTCTAATTTAAGATAAATCTCTGGTCTGATGTGAAAAGTAATACCATCGTATGTTACAGCAAGACTATTATCATCTTCCTGTTTCAAAACAAGATAGTCTGAGTGAAACCAACCTTTACTATGATTATTTTTTTCCAGTTGTTCGTAGAATTCCCAATCTACTTCTGCTGAAGCTATCTGTCTTAAAATTTGCTCATTCGTTTTAATTGGTTGACTGATTTGTTTAACAAATGAACCTTCGTAGTAAATCCTATATATTAACTCCATCAACTTTAAGTTTAAGTAGTCATGTTGAATTTCCTGTGACATTTTCTGAATTTGTACTACCCTAGCAGTAGAAACTTCGACAGGTGGAAAGTCATCATAACTAAGATGAAGAGTGGAATAGTCAAGTCGAACATGACTAGCAATGTCCTGCAATATTTGTAATAATTGCATAATATTTGCTCCTAATAATATTGAACAGAGTGCAACCTTGAGTAAATTTATAATCCTGTAACACCAAAAATATATGTCCAGGATTTTTCTGGTTGGCACAATAGGTTTTTTGCTACTTGAAGCATACAAATGCCTTGATTATTAAAGTCTTTGTGAGATAGAATGTTCTCGACAATTTGATAAATTAAAGCCAGACCAGCAAACTGAATAACTCGCTTGAGAAAATCAGAACTTTCTTCTACAACTTTTGAGAAAGTCTGCATGTAAGTCTGGATCATAGCCACCATTGAAGGACGAATAACTTCCAAGGGAATTGTAGCTAGTTGTAAAGATTGCTCTAGTTTAATGGCAGGATGGACAGCTATACTGTTAAGCCATGCCAGCAAATACCCAGCAATTGCTGTTCCTAAATCGCAAGCTGGATCACCCCAATTGCTCCTTTCCCAGTCAATTAGCTGAACCAAATTCTCATCAGAATACTCAGATAATCGCTTCTGCCACTGTCTAGGTATTAAAATCTTATTTAGCTGAGGATTATTGTGGGTTAAACAACAGCGTTGATGATGATCTACAAGATGTTTTACTGTTTTTCTTAGGTTGTCATCGCGTTGATAAAAATCAAAAAACCTAAATCCCTCTGCCGGGAATTTAAATAAACTTTCATGCCAAACTCGATCTAAAAGATATTCACTATAAGGAAACTGGTATAAAAATTCTTCTTCTTGAACCTCCTTCATAAAATTTTTGTAGGCATTCTGAAAATTGATAGTCTCAAGGTGCATTTTTGCTAAAGAAGTTCCAACTAATTCAGCGACTGATGTTGGAAAAACTTGACCATTTTTGCTATCACTTTCTAAGCTGAGAGTTTCGTAATAATTTTCTAAAGTTATATAATCGGCAGGAGATTTATAAACCAGTATCCAGTTGTCCCGATCAAAATGAATAATTTCTGGTAGCAAGGATGAAATGTTAATCAAATTAGGGTCAGAAGTCACCAATTGATAAATATGTTGCTCATGAGAAATCATATTACTACTATTATAAATACGATGAGCAGGCTCCTGTTTAACAACTAGCTTGCTACCATCTGCAAAATTGAGTAACCAGTGGTCAGTTTTACTATCTTTAATCTGGACTTGAATATCTTCTAACTCGTTTTGTTTACAGATATTAGTATCGATTAAGTAGTTGAAAAAGTTTTGATAATCGAGTTTAATTTTCACAACAAATCTCCTTGTTGATGTAACCGAAAATTAAGATTTTTGTAAATCTCAATTTTTCCTACTAGGGTCTAAAACCATATTCTGATAATTTTCTCTAAGTCTAATTATCATTCATCAAATTTAATCTCAAATATCAGATAATAAATTTAAGAGAAAATGGCTTGGAAATTCCAAGCCATAAAAATCATGGAAAAGTCAATTAATGACTAGAGTTTAATGCAACAGATCCCACTTTTGTTACTGCTGACCTGACTTCTAACTGCTAAACCACCAAAGAGATTGTTCAGTTCATCATCGCTTAATTCCTTGATAAAACTTTCAGAATCAGCAAACAATTCAACTCCAGCAGGTTTGATATCAACAATAGTGATATTAGACATTTGATTTTTCTCCAATGAATGTGTGTGTGTTGTTGAATCAGAATCAATTGGTTTTTTTGATTCCTAATTACATCTTAGTAAGTTTAATCAAAGATGCCAAGCTTTTTTAGAAGGTAAAGATACCATAATAACTACAGTTTATTCCATAAAAAATGTCTTTTTTGTAGGTATTTTCAGGTAAATAATAAAATTTATACGGTAGTTTATATTGAAAAGTGACAAAAATAAATCAGTTATTGATATATCAATTTTGGTTGTTTGTAAAAAACATAAAAAATCAGCCCAATCCTTGGACTGAAAACTAAATATAGGAATCCGGTTTGATTTGTAAAATTACTCGTGATGGTGGGGAACGGGGAACAGGGAATAGGGAACAGAAAGTGTACTGAGATTTTTTAAAAAATCAAATAGTAATCCTATATTAACGATTCTATTAGACATCTGGTGGAAAAGAATGTTCCAGACGTAAAATTTTACGTCTTTACAAGGGTTTTGGCGCTCCGCATATTTAATTTTCACGCTTAAGTCTATTGCTGAATATTTTTCTGAAAAATCGGCTCAAATACTTATATCCAAACTCCTGTAGATATCTTCAGAGTTGGCATTAAGATAAACACGCTGCAAGTCAATTCCCAACATAGAAAATTGCTTAAGGATAGCTCTCATTCTTCCCTCCGTCGAATCATCTCCTTGATACCAAGCTTCTAACAACCCATTCGCCACAATCTGACAGCGATTTATGCCAAAACTTTCCTGTTCGGCAAATTGGAAGTCTGGTTCTTCTGCTAACCCTAAACCTGGTGCAATCTCTAGGGTAAATAAAGGAGTTTCTGACTGAAAATGGGATTGGTGTTGTGCATAAACAGTCTGTAAAACTTCCCCGACAACTTCATAATCACTCTTATCAAAGTACAAAACCCCTGAATCGTGCCGTTCGTAGTCCTTGGGATTGTACAAAACCTTAAAGTGGAAAGGAATTTCTATTTGATTGAGCTTTTGCGTTAAGCTACCCATCACCGCAATTGCACCTTCAGGAGTGAAATTGAAGTAAACTCGTACAGTCACAGACTGATCCTTTTCCAGACGATTTGTTTCTAGATTACTAACTGCCACATAAAAACCATTTTGCACCAAATTCTTAGGCATATGGATTGCTACTGAATCCCCTACAGTGGCAGATTGCTCAGATGTTGCTAGATGCTTATCGCGCTCAATATGCAGCCTCAACCCTCCCTTTATCACAGCCAAACTACCATCACTTTCTTCTCTGACAATAGACCAACCAGAGTCAAAGTAGCCAGTCCCATTATTACTATTGTCCAATCGCTGATAAAACCCCACATCTATTCCCAAGACGGTATTATTCTCTAGGTCTAATATGGGAGCATTAGTATCCTTCTCTAGTGCTAGGGTAGTTCGCATCGAGCCATTGTAATAAATACCGTATAGAAAACTCTGCAGGTTTAGGCTCAAATATTTTTGCTGTATGTCCTCAGGCATACTTTGAAAACGCTCAACAGCCTCAGCGGGAATTTCTAATGGTTTGTAATCTGGATGGCGAATAGAAAAATTAGACTGAATCTCAACCTGATTAACAATATCTTCTAGAACATCCAGTAATCGGCTATTTACCATAGCTTCAAGCTGAGTTTGATTTGTATTGAATAATTGCATAGTTATTGGATTAGAAGGAAATATCTCAAATAGGAATAGTACTCTTTTGAATTAATTGTGCACTAGCAGCACCAAAAATCGTTGGCATAGATTGTTCTGGACGACACAACAATGTCTTCGCCACTTGAAGCATGGCAATCCCTGCATTACCAAATGATTTTTCGTATTCAATCATCGCTTGAATCCGTTGAATTAAACCAAAACCTGCAAATTGCACCACTGACCGCAAGAAATCAGGTCGGTATTCTACAATTTCTGCAAAGGTGTCAAAATAAGCTTTGGTTAGGACAGCAATGGAAGGTTGGATCTGTTCCAAGGGAGTCATGGCTAAACGCAGAGATTCTTCAATACTTAGAGACTTACTGATAACCAAGCTACTCAGCCAAATTTGCAGATAGCTAGCAATCAGAGTTCCTAAATCAAAAGCCGGATCTCCCCAACAACAACGCTCCCAATCAATTAGCCTAACAATGCTGGTACTTTCATGCTCCCAATCAGTGTGCAGAAGGATGTTATTTAGCTTCAGGTCATTGTGCGTCACACAACAGGGAGTAAAAGCACTACCTAGTTGAGCGATCGCCTGCCCTAAACTATCGTATCGTTGATAGAGAGCAAAGAATTTCAGCCCGTCAGCAGGTACCAAACCAAAAATTTCCGGACCAATTCGTTCTAAACCGTGAATCAACGGATGCACTTGGTCAGTAGTTAGATTATCGGTTTCGGTACAGAAGAAATCCTGATAGTCTTGACGATTAAATGTATAGCGATGAATGGTTCCTAGGAGGGTACCAATTGCAGCAGGAATTTCTGTAGGATAGGTATTTTCCTTTGCGTAGAAATCCATTAAATCCCGATAGTCATCTAGATAGCGGAAAACCATAATGGAATTATCGCCATCAAAATGCAGAACCTCCGGTATCCAAGGACGAAGGTTTTCAAGTTCTGGAAATTTATGTAAGAATTCTTGAACTCGCCATTCACTCAAAAACTCACCAGCTGCTTTACCTTCCTGATTATGTCGCTCTTGCTTGACGAGCAGCTTATGACCATCTGCAAAAGTCAGCAACAAATTAAAGTTCTTGGCTTCAAGTGGCTCAATCTTACTGATAGTTTGCTCTGATGGATTGGATAAACCATGAGCAGTTAAATAATCAAAAACATTATGAGAGTTTAATAGAAATGTCATAATTCATGAAAGTAAGAATATATATGTAAATACAAAGTTATCAAGATGTAAGAAAACAAATAACTATAAGTATTGTTGTTCAGAATAATGCTCATCAGTCACATCGATTAATGACCGGTGTGCAGATTAGATAAATGGGCAGTGGAATTGCCTAGATATGATTCAATAATATAGGCAAAATATCTTTTGAAGTTTCATCTTATTCAAGTATTACTAGTCAAAGATAAAACTTTTATGTCCCTAAAAAACTTTAAAAGGGTAAAAAATAAGCTCAAACACATCTAAGAAAGCATAAACACAAATCATCAGTTTCTTGTCACGGAACCCAACTCATATCTTGCACCATTCAAGGGCAAGACTAAAAAAACCAGGTTTCTAAACGAAAAATTAAGGTTTTGAGACTGAGAGATTTGCAAGAAACCTAAAAAAACCGGGTTTCTAAACGAAAAATTAAGGTTTTGAGACTGAGAGATTTGCAAGAAACCTAAAAAAACCGGGTTTCTAAACGAAAAATTAAGGTTTTGAGACTGAGAGATTTGCAAGAAACCCGGTTTTTAGCCCAGGTGCAAGATGTGTGCCAACGCAGTCTTTACAGGATGGTGCGTTAGACTAAACTCATAACGCACCCTACACCTACACCCTACCTAATTTTATAAGCGCAAGCACAGGCTAAGCCAACAAAAATCAAACTCCATTCCTATACAAGGCATTGGAGATAACAAATAAGTAAGTCGGTGGTAATATTTCAAGCTATGTTAAGAAGTTTAAATGTAGGGTGTCCTGTCGCGTAGCGCAACGCACCATCAACAATTTTAGGTGTGTTACCCCTGAGAGTACGACACCCTAGATCAAATTTATATTTCTTCATATATATTGAATTTTTCTATTACACACTTGAACTGAATAATTAAATTTCGAGCAATAAATAAAACATTTATGTCATAAAAATATAGCGTTTTTCACACTTATGGAATATTAAAAGAATCTCACCCCTAACCTCACCCCTAACCCCTCTCCCATTCCCCTCTCCTGTTCCCCTCTCCTGTTCCCCTCTCCTGTTCCCCTCTCCTGTTCCCCTCTCCCATTGGGAGAGGGGTTAGGGGTGAGGGTAGGAGAGGGGTTAGGGGTGAGGTAAAATTTGTGTACCTGACTCAATCCAAAACCGCACAGAAACCACAACCTGACGAAGCGCAGGGTAAGTCAAAATTCAAAAAGCTGGGGTTGCTGATTTGGAGTATGAATCTGGATGTAGAGACATTGCACTGCAAGAATCATCCCTTAATTGAGCAACGCCACAAATGTAATATAAATTAATACTTTATGAATGCTTAAGACTTTTGGTGTTTTTTCGGAACAATGAGAGTGAGTTAGGTATCAGTAGGAATATGTATAATTAAGCTTCTATAGAAAAATTCATGCTAAGCATGGTTATCAGAATTATTATCCAGTGTCTACTTGTTCTCACGCTTTTACTAGGGACATCGGGGTGTAGTTTCTTTATTTCGTCTTCTGGTAAAGAAAGACTACCTGCGGTTTCTCCTTTAAGTTTGCCAACTTTACCAGATTGGATCGAACAGATTAGTCCGGTGGGGGAAGCTGAACCCCTGCAGCAAATCCGTATCCGTTTTCAGGAGGCTTTAATTCCTATTGAAAGTCTGGACAGTTCTCAGCAGCAGGAATTGTTACAAAAGTTTGAACTTGAACCTCCTTTACCGGGTAGATTTAGGTTTTTGACACCGCGTATGGTGGGTTTTCAAGCTGATAAAGCTTTACCAAAAGCGACGCGATTGAAAGTGATTTTAAAAGCGGGGTTGGAGGATTTAAAAAAACATCGCTTGGAACAAGATTTTGCTTGGACTTTTAATACTGAACTAATTAAACTGACGAATTTACCGGGAAGAAATACGATTGAAGATTCTCAAGCGAAACCGATTGATTTAGAAGAAAAGTTTCAATTTCAATCGAATGTAGAATTAGATATTGATTCAGTTAAGGAACACCTACAATTAATTCCTGAAGGTAAAAATAAGGGAATAAGATTTAACGTAAAGTTGGAGGGAGAAACTCAAGCTGTAGAATCTAGAGATCCTTTAGAAAAGTTTGACCCTTCAGCACGTAATTGGATTTATAATCTGACTCCGTTAGGATGGCTGCAAAAAGGTACAACTTACCGCTTGGAATTTTCGTCGGGAATATTCCCAGCTTATGGTAATTTACCTAGTGAGAAGTCTTTTGCAAGTAAGGTTACAACTTATTCAGATTTAGCATTTAAAGGGATAAAATTCTATGGACAGCCGGATGCTGGTGGTACTTACGGCAGATTTGTGAAAGGTAGTCCCCAGCTGGAATTTAATAATGGGATAGTTGCTGATTCTGCTTTAGCTAATATTACTATTAAGCCGAAACCAAAAGCTGTTCCTAGGCTGATTCAAGCTTATGATAATGAAAGAATTGTTAGTATCAATCCTTATGCTTTAGAACCTCGAAAAAAATATACAATTACTATTGGTGCAAATGTTAAAGATAGGTTTGGACAGACTTTAGGTAAGTCTGTAGAAGTTAAGTATGAGACTGGAGATTTAGCTGGAGATATTTGGGTTCCTGATGGTTTAAATATTTTCCCGGGTGGTAAAGATTTGCAGTTAAATATTTCTACTGTGAATTTACCGGAATCGGAGTATAAAGCTGCTTATAGAGTTGTTAAGCCGACAGATTTAGTTTATTTTGATTCTGCTTATCCTAGGGGAAAAAGGGGTGGTTTGTTACCTCCAGAAAGTGATTGGAAAAGTTTTAAAATTAAGCAAAAGAAGAATCAGTCGGTTGAGGTTACTGTTCCTTTGCGAAAACAGCTTGGTTCTGCAACGGGAATGTTAGCTTATGGAGTGAAAGCGCGTACCAATAAGTATAAAGAAAAAGGTGTAGAAAAGTGGCGAGAACCTACTACTTATGGTTTGGTAGAATTAACTAATTTGGGTGTGTTTAGTCAGTGGTTTCCTGATTCGGGTTTAATTAGGGTTAATCATCTGGATGATGGTTCACCGGTAAAAGCTGCGGATATCGAAGTTTATGAATCAAAATTAAATGCTAAATCCCGTCCCCAAGCTGTACCTTGTGCGTCAGGAAAGACTGATGAAAATGGTAGTTTTAGGTTAGAAGGTGGAGGTTTAAGTAAATGTCTGGCTGGTAAACAACGTTTTGAAAAGCCACCAGAATTCTTAGTAATTGCTAAGGAAAATAAAGATTGGGCATTTGCACGGGTTGAGGAATATAGTGGTGCTTATGGTTATGGAATTTATGCAGATTGGGATGATGGTAAACCCGCATCACGGGGGTTAATTTTCTCGGATAGAAAGATGTATAAACCAGGAGAAAAAGCTTGGTTGACTGGTTTTGCTGATTATTTACAGAATGGGAAAATTCAGCAGGATAAAAATGCTGATTATCAGGTTGCTGTTACCAATTCTAATGGACAGAAAATTGATTTAGGGACGAAAACTACTAATGATTTTGGTACTTTTTCCCTGGAAGTACCCATCGCCAAGACTCAGCCTTTAGGATACTATACTATTCAGGCTAAGGGTAAAAATGGTAAAAATATTTCTGGAGAATTTCGGGTAGCGGAATTTAAACCACCTAATTTTAAGGTGGAACTGCAATTAGAACAAGAATTTGCTAAACCTGGTGATTTGGTAGATGTTAAAGCTACTAGTAATTATCTCTTTGGTGCTGCTGTAGAAGGGGGAGAAGCTAAATATTTTGTTACTAGAAACCGCGCTTATTTTAATCCTCAAGGTTGGGAAGAGTTTGCTTTTGGGAGACAGTGGTTTTATCCGGAAGAACCTCCTTCTGTACCTAGCGATGTTTTGCAAACTCAAGCAAAATTAGACGCAAATGGTAGTAATAGTCAACAGATAAATGTCGGGAAAGATTTACCCTATCCCATGACTTATCGGGTAGATGTACAAGTTGCAGATGTTTCTAATCTTTCTGTGGCTAATTCTCAGAGGTTTACCGTTTTACCAAGTAATAAGCTTATTGGCTTAAAAAGTAACTTTGTCGCGGGAGTTGGTAAGGCTTTTCCCATTGAAGTGATAGTTACTGACCCTACAGGAAAACCCATCAAAAATCAACGGGTACGTCTGGAATTACAACAAATAAAATATAGCAGCGTGACGCGGGTTGTGGAAGGAAGTCGCACCCCAAAAAATCAAGTTGAATATAAAACCGTTGCCAAAACAGAAGTAAAATCTGCAAGCACTCCCCAGTCTGTTACCCTCACAGCACCAGAATCCGGTTCTTACCGCATCCAAGCTAATTTTACCAATGCTGGGAATAATGTTAGCGCTACAGATGTGCAAATTTGGGTAACCGGAGCAAATGCAGTATTCTGGGGTGGGGAAGACAAAAATGTTTTGGAATTAAAGCTGGATAAAAAAGAATATAAACCCGGTGACACAGCTACCGCTTTAATCCAATCTCCCTACGAAGCAGGAGAATTGTACTTTGCTGTTGTCAAACAGAAGCCACTTTACCAAAAGATTACCAAAGTTAAGGGAGGTGCACCACAAATACAATTCCAAGTTACCCCCCAAATGTTACCAAATGCAGCGGTACAAGCTGTGTTGGTACGTCAAGGTAAACCCCTCTCTCAAGTAGAACCCGGAAGTTTAGATAAACTAGTTAAAATTGGTTTTGCACCCTTAAAGGTGAACTTAGAAGATAAATATTTAAAAGTGCAAGTTTCACCTTTACAATCATCTCTAGAACCCGGTGCAGAAGAAACTGTACAATTACAACTGCAAAATAGCCAAGGAAACCCCACCAAAGGACAATTAACAGTTATGGTGGTAAATGAAGCAGTATTGCAACTTTCTGGCTATCGTCCCCCGGATTTGGTAAATACAGTATATGCACAACATCCCATCGCTACCCGCTTTAGTGATAACCGTCGAGAAGTAACTTTAGAACAACAATCTGTAGCTAAACCCAAAGGTTGGGGTTATGGTGGAGGTGCTTCTGCTGGTGCGGGTAGTACGCGCATCCGTAAGGATTTCCAACCTTTAGCTTACTATAATGGTTCCGTTGTCACCAATGAGGAAGGGAAAGCACAGGTAAAATTCAAACTCCCCGACGACTTAACCACATGGAGAGTCATGGTTGTCGCTACCGATGGAAATCTCCGCTTTGGTAAGGGTGACAGCACATTTATCACCACTAAACCCCTACTCACTAACGCCATTCTGCCACAATTTGCCCGTCCTGGGGATAACTTCCAAGCTGGATTATCCGTCACTAACAACACCGGAAAGCAAGGTAATCTCACAATTAACGGTCAACTCCAGGGTACAGTAAAATTTGCGGGAAGAAACCCCAATACCGCTAGTTTAAAGACAAAATCCGAATCTGCAACTCGCGCTTATCGCTTCCCCATCTCAGCAGAAAAAGTCGGATCAGCCAAAGTTCGCTTTACCACCCAACTTAATAACACCAGCGATGGGTTTGAAGTACCTCTAGAAATTAAACCCCTGGAAATTACCGAACAAGTTATTGAGTCTGGTGTCACCGAAAAACAGGCGAAAATTCCTTTAAATATCCAGAAACAAACCGTCTCAGAAGCGGGAGGTTTAGATATTCAACTAGCAAGTACCCTCATCCCCCAAATTAAAGCACCAGTTAGAAAAGTATGGGACGATGATGACTTACCTTTCGCTGAACCCGCTGCGAGTCAATTAACCATTGCCGCGAATTTGCAACAGATTTCCCAAACATACAACCAAACCTTCAAAGATTTTAACCCATCCGCAAAAGCAAAGCAAGCGATCGCCCAATTAACCAAACTCCAACTCCCAGATGGCGGTTTTGCAGCTTATCCCGGACAAAAAAAATCCGATCCTTGGGTAACAACCTACGCTGCGGAATCTTTAGTAAGAGCCAGTCAAGCCTTTCCTAACCCCGTAAATTCCGGTATGCTTGCGCGTCTCAAGAAATACTTACAAAAAGTACTGTCAAACCCCGCACAATACGATTATTGCAAACAACAGTTATGTAAAAATCAACTGCGACTCAATACCCTTATAGCTTTAGCCGAATTAGGAGACAAGCGCAACACCTTCCTTGCAGATATCTATCAACAACGCCAAGACTTCGATTTTGTTACCCAGGTAAAACTAGCCCGATACCTCTCCCAATTCCCTCAATGGCGCGATGAATCCCAACAAATGTTTCAGCAACTACAACAAAACATATACGAAACTGGACGCACCGCCATTGTGACTTTACCCCCCAGTTGGGGATGGATGAGTTCACCTACCACCGCACAAGCACAGGCTTTACGCTTGTTTATCAACCAAAAAGCCAAACCAGAAATTATCGATCGCTTAGTCAAAAGCCTCCTAGGCTTAAGAAAAGACGGAACATGGCAAACTACTTATAATAACGCCCAAGCACTCACCGCTTTGGTAGAATACAGCCAATTGCAACCTACACCCCCCAACTTTGTCGCTACGGTGAAATTAGCCGGGAAGAAACTCGGCGAAAATCGCTTCCAAGGCTACCGTAAACCTAACTTCCAGGTGCAAGTTCCCACAGATAAATTACCTCGCGGACGACATGACGTAATTCTGCAAAAATCCGGAAAAGGTCAGTTACATTATTTACTTACTTACCGCTATCGCCTCCAAGGAAATCAACCCGGAAGGTATAACGGACTACGCGTTACCCGGCAAATCCGCAAAGTAAACGAAGAACAAGTACTGCAAAAAGTCGGACTTTACGCCTTAGATAAACCATTCAAAACCAAAACCGGAGAAGTATTTGACATTGCTTTAGAAGTAATTACAGACCATCCCGTAGATCATGTGGTAATTACAGATCCCCTACCCGCAGGCTTTGAAGCCGTAGATGAAAGCTTTCAAACCGCTACCGCAGCATTACAAGCACAAGCAGATAGCTGGGAATTGGGATATAAAACAATATATAGCGATCGGATTGTGGCTTATGGTAACCACCTAGAACCAGGGGTTTACAGCCTACATTACTTAGTGCGTTCTGTGACTCCAGGTACATTTAGATATCCGGGTGCCCAAGTACACCTCCAATATGCGCCAGAAGAATTTGGTAGGGCAGCAGAATCTGGGTTAATTTTGGAGGAGAAGTAGAATAGAGGCGATCGCACGCTTCAGCTTCAAGGAGAATGTTTTATGGGCATTGCTGAATTAAAGGATGAATATGAGTGGGGTAGGCATCTTGCCTGCCTGATAAAATAGAAGGGACGGGCAAGATGCCCATCCCACAAAACCATCAAAATCATCCCGTATTTATGCAACCCCGTTTTACGCAGCAAATAGATATAGTTGAAGCATCCAAATCTTTACCTCAACTGATTGAAGCTGTAATTGAAGGAGAAGAGGTGGTTATTACTCGGGAAAACGAACCCTTAATCAAATTGGTGCTGATTTCTGAAACTAAACCTCGTCCACGTTTTGGTAGTGCTAAAGGATTAATCGAGATATCTGAAGACTTTGACCAACCCTTGGAAGATTTCCGCGAGTATATGGGATGAGGATTTTACTAGATACTCATAGTTTTTTATGGTTTATTGCAGGAAATCCAAAACTCAGTAGTACAGCACGGAGTTTAATTGAGGACATCAATAATCAAAGGTTACTGAGTGTGGCTAGTCTTTGGGAAATAGCCATTAAGCAAAGTCTTGGTAAACTGACTCTGGCTATGCCTTTTGATATACTAATCCCACAGCAACTCAGTCTCAACAGTATCGACATTTTGCATATAGAAATTAATCATTTGACAGTTGTCTGTACTTTACCTTTTCATCATCGAGATCCTTTCGATAGACTATTAATTGCTCAAGCATTAGTTGAGGAAATACCCATAGTAAGTGCAGATTCTGCTTTTGATGCTTATTCTGTCTCACGTTTATGGTAGTGATCGCATTGTGGCTTATGGTAACCACCTAGAACCAGGAGTGTACAGCCTACATTACTTAGTGCGTTCCGTGACTCCAGGTACTTTTAGATATCCAGGTGCCCAAGTACACCTGCAATATGCGCCAGAAGAATTTGGTAGGGCAGCAGAATCTGGGTTAATTTTGGAGGAGAAGTAGAATTAAGAGGTTTTGAACCGCAGAGAACGCACAGAGGAAGAAATGAGTATTTTCACCATGAGGCAGAGCCTCTAAACCCTAGTTACCAGGCTGAGCCTGGTAACCAGAACCTAGAGCCTCTGGCTCTTCTTGAAAATGGTGGATATTACTTTACACTAAATCTAAAAATTGCTCAAGCTCGATATGTGCCTGTTTTAATACTTTATCCGGCATAGTTTATTCATCTTCCAGTGGTTCAAGGTAAAGTTCTATTGCTTCTTGGATATTATCTAATACTTCTTCGATATTTTTCCCTTCACTAATACACCCTGGAAGTGAGGGAACATAGACTGTGTAACCTCCTTCATCACTGGGTTCTAATACTACTTTTAGCTTCATAATTAGACAATGAACTGACTTTTCTATTGTAAATTATTGTGAGCGATCGCTTGCAGGTAGGAGTTTAAAACCGAGTGCTACCTGGATAAATTCGGTTCCACAATTTCTGGATAACTATCAAAATTACGCCGTACCCAATCCATACCCACTTCATTATTCAACTTAATTTTTTGTGGTGTGTTGGGGTAAATCTTGCGCAAAATATCTGTATCTTGTTCAACTACAATTTTGCCCAAGTCCAAGAATTTCTGTTTCAGTAGTTGAAATACTGGGTTTTTAGCTAATCCAAACATCATTACGTAAGTGCGACTTATTGTGGGTGATTCTGGGATAAATAAATGAATTTGCTTAAATATCCCTGCACCAGTGTCACCATGCAGTATTACCAAGGATGGAAAATAATTTTCTAAATGGGCATTAAGTACTTTTGGAAACAAAAATAAACCCGGATTTTTAAGTTTATCCCTTAAATTTGTCAGGGCAATAGGCATACTAAAATAGGCATGGGAATGGTGTCCATTATCAATAAATTTCTCAAAATGGACTTCTTGAATTTGAAATAATGACCGATGGGTGCCATTTTGATGATTGTAGTCGTGCATATTTAGCAGCAACGACAGCAAATCAGTTTCAATACTTGTATCAGCAGTACAGCCGATAAATTCGTATTCAGCAGCAATTTCATTCAAAATCTCAGGTATGGGTTGTTGTGGTTCCCTCCCACCATAGGACCAAATAAAATCCCCTTGAATTATCAACTCTAAAGGTTCTAACTGCGGTAAAGTCTTCTTTTGAGAACCTGGTAACACCGTACATCCTTCACCATCAAATTCCAATGCATGAAACGGACAAACTACCGCACTGCTTTTATCTTCCCTCTCCTCACACCATCCCGCAGATAGCATCGCACCCATATGGGGACAAGC
Source organism: Nostocaceae cyanobacterium (assembly GCA_030065825.1). GTDB lineage: Bacteria > Cyanobacteriota > Cyanobacteriia > Cyanobacteriales > Nostocaceae > JASJCY01. The sequence continues at coordinate 21,605 of JASJCY010000085.1, forward strand.
GTTAGATAAAGCATTGATGCAACCTCGTCCATCCTTCCACAGTACATAGTCGTTACCGTAAAGCGATACTTTAAATGGTTTATTTACCGCCAACATCGATTTATGCGCCAATAACCATGGCGCACCTGCCAACATGGACATAGATTTCCTCCCTATAACCAATTGGTGCTGCAAACCCTATCAGGATGCAGCAAAATGATTTGAGATGTGTTGTCAAAGACTTAAACCTCTATTCTGAGAATATGAGGATATCCTCATGTTTGTCAAGCCCTAATTCAATTACTCTTTCCTATTTTCAACTCCGATGAACCCCACACCCCAAAACTCCAAAATGCGCCGTCAACCGCAGCAAAAGCGCAGCCAGAAACGTGTTGAACGCATTCTCAATGCAGCAGCAGAAGTATTCGATGAAGTCGGATTTGAAGCAACCACAATGCAGGCGATCGCATCTCGTGCCCAAACTGCGATTGGTTCTGTGTATCAGTTTTTCCCGGATAAATTAGCCATTTTCCATGCCTTGGAATTACATCACCTAAAACGAGTCGGGGAAGCTTGGGGGAAGTTAGATAGCCTCAATATCACTCAACTTCCATTTGAGACATTTATCAAAACCATGATAGCAACCTACAAGCAAATATTTGATGAACCAACATCACGAATGATTTTTGTGCAGTACTTTACTTCCTCCACCATGTTTCAAAGCATTGATGATAGTCTGACCCAACAAGCCATCGATTTTCAAGCCAAGTTACTCCAAGCACGGAATCCCTCATTAAATCCTCAAAAATGTAATTTAATTGCCGAAGTGTGCGTCCAAGCTGGAAATGCTTTAATTTTAGTCGCACTCCGCAGTCCAGAATCCCATCGTCAAGCTATTTTCGAGCAAATTGAGGAGTTAATAATTGCCTACTTGCGTCCCTATGTTGGGGATGAAGTAATGCACAAAAAAGTAATGAAAATAATGATATGTCCCCACTGTCATTCACAACGCCTTTGCAAAAATGGACATCGCCATGGTAAGCAATGCTATCTATGCAAAGACTGCGGTAAGCAATTTGTAGATAGTTATTCCTCCAAAGGATACAGCGATGAAATTAAGCAGCAGTGTTTGGATTTACATCGCCAGGGTATCGCGTTTCGGGAAATCGAACGACGAACAGGTGTGTCTCACAATACGGTGATTCATTGGGTGAAGGAGAAAGGGAAGTAAATTTGGATTTCACTGTTCTAGCCCTTACAGATAAAACCTGATAACCATCACCTTGATCCATACATCCCCCATCAGCATCCAGGGGACAAGAGGTTACCTCAGTTGAAGGACGAGTTCCTTCGACATACACAGCATTTATCTCGTTTTTGCGTGAAAAAAACTATAGCGCTATGGTAATGGTCTTACCTCCGGGAAAACCAGAAGGTTTACCAACACAAAGGAAGAAGAAAAAGAAAATAGTTAAATGGATTCAGCAGCGCCATCGCACAAAATCAAATCTATGGAAATTTCACTTTCCCACAACCCGTACAGACAAAACCTGATAACCATCACCTTGAGGCATACATTCCCCATCAGCATCCAGGGGACAAGAGGTTACCTCAGTTGAAGGACGAGTTCCTTCCACATATATAGCATTTATCTCCACTTGTTGATTATGAAAGGATTTTAACTGTTCGTGGGAAACTTGTTCAGAAACACGTAACACTAACCGACGGGGACTTTGGGAGTTAGTAACCAGAAAAAATTCATCTCCCCGATATGCTCTTTTTGACTTTCTAGGAGGGATTTTTTCATAGATTAATTGACCCCGCAGTGTTTGTGTTTTTGATTTAACTACATTCTCAGAAGATGTTTGAGTATTGCTTGTTGCAGAAGAATTGGTGACATCTGCATTGCAACTTACAATAGAGGGGATAGTAAGTAAAGTTAACAGTAAAAAAACGAATTTTAGAGGTTGGGTAAACATTCACAAACACAGTAATGTTGTTGATTGTAGCCTTAACAGACATCTTGCACCTGGGTCAGAAACCGGGTTTACCCTCGAATATTGACCTATCAAAACCTTAATTTTGGGTTTATAAACCCGGTTTCTCTATGCTTGTTGAAAATGCTGCAAGATATGACTTAATAAAGGCTTAAGGTGAGAGATGTTCAAAGAAACCACTGTATAAAGCAAAACCCCAGGTTATTCACCAGGGGTGGAATCCGTATACCAAAGCCACTGTGTAAATGACTTATCCACCATTCTAATCACGACTCAAATCAACAACCTCAGTAAATGTACTCCTAAAGTGCAATGTGACAAAGTAAAAGCGCCAGAGAATACGGTGCAAAAGCTGGCGCTGAAAGTTCTTTTATGTGCTGCAATTTACTATGACAATTTATTGCCAAAATGTCGAATGGGTAACTACCCTTAGGGGTAACAACCCTCATGAATGTTGTAGTTAGCTAATATGCAGCAACTTCCAAGGCAAAATAACCTTACTGAGGGGGAAAACTCATCAGGTATTAGTCCACTGCGGGGTAAAGTACATCTGTCATTTCAGGTTTTTATCGCTACAATTAGAGTGCCAGAGAATACGGTGCAAAAAACTGGCTTCGATGTGTTGTTAAATTACTCCCGGTTTCCAGCCGGGAGTATATGTATTATCATATCTATGAAGGTTGGTAAGCTAAAACACATCTAATTTACGTAAACAAAAATCATCAGTTTCTTGTGGGATGGAGAGCAGCGCTGCAGGTGGGTTTCCCAACCTAGGCGACTGCAAAGCGTTTCGTCCGTCCTGAATATACAACTTAAATGTGAAACAGCTTAATGGTTGAGCTGTTATCAACTGTAAAAAAAAGACTAGCTAACTAAAGCTAGTCCGTAAATATCCTTAGCGTTGTCTTCTCAATGGAATCAAACCCAAATTTAACGTTCCCAAAACGCAACGGGTAATGTTTCTTTACAATATTGTAACAGCCTACACAGAATTTTAGTGAAGTTTTACTAAAAAACAAATAAATTCCCTCTGTCTAAGGAAAATCAACAGTTTCCAGACGGTTCCTAATTAACCGCATTAATGGTAATGTTGACCAAAATTAATGGGTTCAGTTTCCTCGCCCTTCTAGGGCGACTTTTCCAAGAATTCTGGTACAATAAGCAAAAGTTAACCTAGGGCATTGGGAGACTCTAAAGGGACGTGGAGGAATGGTAAGACTATCACAGATAGCACAACCCAACCTTCGCGCAGCCTTCCCGAAGGGTAACGTGAGCATTTTGGTTTGTAGGGTTGGGGTTACCCCGACCCTATGTAAATTGGGCATTGCTGAATTCAGGGATGAATATGAGTGGGGTAGGCATCTTGCCTGCCTGGTGAAATATAAGGGACGGGCAAGATGTGAAATATAAGGGACGGGCAAGATGTGAAATATAAGGGACGGGCAAGATGCCCATCCCACAAAACCATCTAAATGATCCCGCATTTATGCAATGGTAATATTTGAATTCTGAGCATTTTGATTTGTAGGGTTGGGGTAACCCCAACCATAGGCAAATTGTTACACCAACAATGTCTGCATCAAAGGCTTATCCTCAGATAATTTCCCAGTCCGCAACCATTCGTCCATTTCTGCTGGTGCTTGTGCTTGCTTCAACTTCTCTCGTAGAGATGCACCTTCGAGAATTTCCTTTTGCAACAATTCCTGTGCTGTTGACTCCAACAAGTCGCGGTTTGATTGCAAAATACTCAAAGCAATGTGGTGAGCATTATCCACAATTACCTTCACTTCCCGGTCAATTTCCTCAGCCACCTGGGGACTAATGGAACGTCGGGGATTGGGATAACCTTCTAGGAATTGCTGTTGAATTTTTTCAAAAGCGATGGGTCCTAGTTTATCACTCATACCATAAAGAGTAACATAGCGTTCTGCCAAATCTGTGGCTTTTTGGATATCATCACCAGCACCAGTGGAAACCTTACCAAAGACAATTTCCTCTGCGGAACGTCCACCCAACAGGGTGGCAATGCGACCGCGAATTTCATCTTCCACCATCAAGAAGCGGTCTTCTTCTGGCATTTGGATGGTATAGCCCAAAGCACCCACACCCCGGGGAACTACGGAAATTTTTTCTACTCTACCAGCACCGGGCATTAAAGCACCAATGATGGCGTGACCGACTTCATGATAAGCTACAGTTTTCTTCTCAGTTTCATTGAGAACCCGAGAGCGTTTTTCTAAACCAGCCACAACTCGTTCAATAGCTTCATTGAAATCTGCCATCATTACCGCTGGACGATTTTGCCGTGCTGCTAACAATGCGGCTTCATTCACCAGGTTAGCTAAATCTGCACCAGCAAAGCCGGGAGTGCGAGCAGCGATAGTTCCCAAATCCACATCATCGGCTAATTTTACATTCCGGGCATGAACCTTAAGAATCGCATCTCTACCGACCTTATCAGGGCGATCTACCACCACTTGGCGGTCAAAACGACCCGGACGGCGTAATGCGGGGTCAATGACTTCTGGGCGGTTTGTGGCGGCGATAATGATGACCCCGGTATTGGCATCAAAGCCATCCATTTCGCTTAACAACTGGTTGAGGGTTTGTTCCCGTTCATCGTTACCACCCATAAGTGGACCACCAGCTGCACGGGACTTACCAAGGGCATCTAATTCATCAATAAATACTATACAGGGAGCCTGTTGTTTTGCTTGTTCAAACAAATCCCGGACTCGTGCTGCACCTACACCCACAAACAACTCGATAAATTCGGAGCCAGAAATACTAAAGAAAGGAACAGCAGCTTCTCCAGCAATGGCTTTTGCCAACATGGTTTTACCAGTTCCCGGAGGACCTACAAGTAAAACACCTTTAGGAATTTTTGCTCCCAAACGGGTATATTTGTCAGCATTTTTCAGGAAATCAACGATTTCTGCCAGTTCTGCCTTGGCTTCATCAACTCCAGCAACATCGCTAAATTTTACCCCTGTACCACCTTCGGAATAGATTCGGGCTTTGCTTTTACCTACCGTTAACGCTGCGGGACCACCTGCTTGACGATTCATCAAAAAGCCCCAAATACCAAAGAAAATTAACGGTGGTATTACCCAACTCAGGAGAGTACCAATCCAACCACTTTGGTTTGGTGGTGGTGCAGCAAATTTAACGTTATTATCCCGGAGGATTTTCGGCAAATCCAAATCCACAGCCACTGGTGTAGTTTGAAATACCTGCTCTTGGGTTTCACCTTCTGGGGTTTGGGAAGTGAGGACATATTCAATGCGATCGCCACCCACCATTGCCCGTTCAACTTTACCAGCTTGTACCTGAGCAATAAAGTCACTATAAGCTGCTTGCGGTAGCTTGGGACCAAAGAAGCTAGGAACAATCAAATTTAGCAGCAGTAGTAATGATAGGAGAATTACTAAACTACCTCCAAACTGCCGCACTTTTGGTGTTTTCATTTTGTTCTTGTTATCAGGATCTACTGGCATTTTTCTATTTATCCTCCAATAAAATATGATTATTGGTTATTGGTCATTTGTCATTAAAGAAACCGGATTTCTATAGGTTGAAAACCGAGAATTTGAGTATGTATGCCAAAAGAAACCCGGTTTCTATAGTTACTCATAATTTCTAACTCCTCAAATAATTAAAAATTAAAAAATTGGTAATTTTGCGCATCTTGGGCGCAAGATTTACTAAAGAAACCGGGTTTCTATAGGTTGAAAACCGAGAATTTGAGTATGTATGCCAAAAGAAACCCGGTTTCTAAAGTTACTCATAATTTCTAACTCCTCAAATAATTAAAAATTAACAATTAAAAAGTGGTAACTTTGCGCCTCTAGAAATTCCTGGGTGCAAGCTTTACGTTCCTAGAAATTCCTGGGTGCAAGCTTTGGGTTCCTAGAAATTTCTGGGCGCAAGCTTTGGGTTCCTAGAAATTTCTGGGCGCAAGCTTTGGGTTCCTAGAAATTTCTGGGCGCAAGCATTGCGCCCCTACTATTATGTTAATAAAAGGGCAAATAAACCACACAATGCAATACCATCAAATACCCCCGCACCACCAATACTTAAAACTCCCGAACTCATGGTTTGAATGTCTTTAAGATGCAGTAAATCAGCACCAATTAAAGTTCCCAAAACGCCACCAGCAAAAGCTACAGGTGCAGCATGGGGTGCAGCAATCATAATTGCAGACAATGCAGCCGTTAGGGGAGCAAGTAAAGGATTCATTTGAATGCCAATTCCTGGTACTACCCGCGCTGCAAAGTAAGTAACAACTGTGACAATGGCGGTGACTAATAAAATTGCCAGGATATTTCCTTGGGTAAATTGATATACTGCTAATCCTATGGGAATTAAACCACCACCCACATTTACAGCTACCACAGTAGAACGCTGAATTTTCCGCAAGGGAATGCCCCAAAATTCCCTTAACCACAAGTCAATGAAGTCGTCTGCTACCTCAATTGAAGATTCGGTGCGGTAAAGGGGAATATTAATTGTGCTGCCCAAAATCACCAACACTAGTAAAATAAAGGCAATGTTAGGGGAGAATCCCAATTTAGCTACTGCGACTTCTACCACGTCTACTGTCACAGCCAGCCACAAAAAAGGCAACAGTAGCACTAGCAGCAAAAATAGTAGTAGGGATACAGGCAAGTAAATCATGGGATTGGAGTCTTGGTGGACTTCACTTTTCAATTGTTCTACTTGAACTTATTGTAGAAACTAGGGGCTATAGCCTACTTTCGTATCTCCCCCCCATAAACATGTGTATTGCCGTACTTTTATGCAAAATCAACTTGGATTGCTTGTCAAAGTGCTGCTTCTATCCGTTGGATTGTCGATATTGATTAAGTATGCTTGTCCTTTCCTACCGATTCCAGGGACAGCAACAAACGCCTTAATTATGGTTTTATCACCGACAGTTGTCTTAGGAACGGTTTTACTGTGGCGAATGCAAGGACAGCAAAACATTAACTAAAGATATCTAAGTTACAATCGTGAAAATCAGCTAATTTAGCTGTAGTAGAAGAAATAAAAGCTAGTTAATCGCCGGGGGTTAGGGCGTGAATTTGGATCAATGGATCGGCTTAATCGTCTTAGTAATTTCTTTGTATATATTGTGGCAAATAAAGGAAGTAATTTTACTTATATTTGCCGCAGTTGTATTAGCCACAACTTTAAATCGCCTAGCTAAACGTTTCCAACGTTCGGGGATAAAACGAGGATTCGCCGTCTTGTTATCGGTGGGTATTTTCTTTGCCATTGTTATTGGCTTTTTCTGGCTGATTGTTCCACCTTTTGCGGATCAGTTCCAAGAACTGACAAAGCAATTTCCCAGAGGCTTAGAACGCTTTGATAGTTGGCTAGAAGAAGTTAAAATTCGTGTTCCTACCCCCCTGCTGCCTTATATACCGGATATTAACAGTTTAATTGAACAGGCACAGCCGTGGATTAATCGGGTACTGGGGAGTTCTTTCGCTTTCGTTTCCGGTTCTTTGGAAGTTCTCCTGAAGATTTTGCTGGTAATGGTGTTAACGGGGATGTTCTTAGCCGAACCCCAAGCTTATCGCAAAGTGTTTGTCCGGTTGTTTCCTTCCTTTTATCGGCGACGTGTGGATGGAATTTTAGACCAATGTGAGATGTCATTGGAAGGATGGGTAACTGGTGCTTTAATCGCCATGTTTGTGGTAGGATTAATGAGTGTGCTAGGGTTGTGGGCTTTGAGTGTTCCCGCAGCGCTGGCTTTAGGAGTTTTAGCAGGCTTTTTAAATTTAATTCCTAATCTTGGTCCTACACTGAGTGTAATCCCAGCAATGGCGATCGCTTTTAGTCCTGATGCACCATGGAGATCCCTGGCTGTTTTGATTCTCTACTTTTTCATTCAGCAGGCTGAGAGCAATTTTATCACCCCGATAGTGATGGCACATCAAGTTTCACTGTTACCTGCGGTAACTTTAATTGCTCAGTTGTTTTTCTTAAATTTCTTTGGCTTTTTGGGTTTATTTTTGGCGCTTCCTCTTACTGTTGTCGGGAGGATTTGGTTGGAAGAAGTTTTGGTAATTGATGTTTTGGATAAATGGATTCATCAATCAAAAATTGATACTAAATTGGTATTTATATCGGATGAAATGCAAAAAAATGAATCTGAAGAACTGTTAGATGATGCTCAAGAATCACAGGTTATTGATGATAATTTGAAAAAAGGTCATTGATGTTTTCGGAAAGTTCATAACCCCAACTTCCTCAAAAGAAACCGGGTTTCTATAGGTGGAGAACCGACAATTTGAGTAT
>JASJCY010000300.1 GCA_030065825.1 Nostocaceae cyanobacterium
CAATGCCCCATCAATTGACAATTTCCGTATCAACTCACGGATAACATCGGACTGAGTTCTTTCTGATAATTTACAAAAATTTGACAAATGCTCATATTCTCTGTCAGATACCCGTGTTGTTACTTGTTTCATGGTTGCCGATATGCTTTCAATATGCTACCATTCTAATGTACGGGTTAAACAAATTAATAGCTAATCGCTTCCTGTACACTGTACCTTGACAATTGCTGAGTATGGGGTTATACCCAGTAACTAGACACTTGTGTGTCGCTTTCTGTGGGTAGGTAAAACTCTGACAGTACAAAGGTTTTGAACATTTTTGTAGTTGTTCAAAGTCTGCGGAGGGGCGTCTCGTGGACTTAAAACAAAGCTCAGTTAATGTCCGACGGGATACCGGGAGTCGCTGAGAAGCCTACACTGCATTGCTTGCAATCAGTGTAGGAGTACGTCACTAGTTCCACTCTGCGATCGCATAAAATTCCAGCAGCAATCATGCGGTGATAATCGTCAATTGTCCATTTTGCAGCGATAAAACTCATGCCAATTGCTTCTCCCCATGATGATTTTATTTTTTGGCGTTGCTGAATCGATGTATGATGCAGGATGTTGTGTTATTCCCAAACTCTTGTAGAGACGTTGCACTTGCTAGTCTCTACACCGAGATTCATACTTCAATTATGCAACGCCTATTTTTTCATGTTAAAGCATTCTAATTATTCACACTCACTTCACAGATGGAAACACCATAACTTCTTCGCTACTGCTAATTCAAATTTCTTAACGTTATGCAACCGTATTTATTCGTAAACTAAATTTAGCTGCACATAAACAATATTGTCCGTTGGCGCTGTTGCTAGGGTGTAATCTATGGCTAAAGTCTGTCAAATGGTACTAACAAGTACTTTGGTAGTAGGTGTTACGTTAATATTCCCTACCACTAATGCCTTGGCTCAAAATATTACCCTGGATGGCACTCTGGGGAAACAGGGGACTTTAACTGGACCAAATTATGTAATTCCTCAATCGGTGGGACAAGCTGTTGGAAATAATTTATTTCATAGCTTTGGTAAGTTTAATTTAGATACGAATGAAGCGGCTATTTTTAAAAGTACAGATAACATTGAAAATATTCTATCAAGGGTGACTGGTGGTAGTCCTTCTTCCATTGATGGATTGATTCGCACTCTCGATAATGATGTTAATTTATTCTTGATTAATCCCAGTGGAATTGTATTTGGTGAAAATGCGCGTTTAGATGTCAGTGGTTCGTTTGTTGCGAGTACTGCGGATTCTTTTGTTTTTGGGAATGGATTGGAATTTAGTGCAATTAATCCCCAAGCAGCACCGTTACTAAAAGTTAATTTAACCCCAGGATTACAGTATGGCAAAAATCACCCCTCTAGAACTATTAAAACTAGTGGTAATTTAACAGCAGGAGAAGATTTAAAGCTGTTTGCAGGGAATTTAGATTTACAGGGACAATTGCAAGCTGGGAGGGATTTGAGTCTAGAAGCTGATACTATCAAAGTTAGAGATAGTGCGACTAATCCTTTCATTGCTGCTGCTGGTAATAAGTTATCAATTTTGGGTAGGGAAAGTGTAGATATTTTTGCTTTGAATCATCCCCACAGTGGTTTTTTTTCTGGTGGAAATATGGTTTTAAGTTCAGCTAATCCTGTGGTGGGTGATATTCATTTTTGGAGTGGAGGGAATTTTCAGATTGAGAAATTGGATAAGAGTAAGGGGGATTTATTCAGTTTTTACGATCCAATTATTCGCTCCCAAGGAGATGTGAGTTTTTTCGCATATCAGGGAGCATCACTACACATTTTGGCTGGGGGAAAAGTTGATATTAATACTGCGATAATTACCAGTCCAGATACAACGGGTGAAAGTATTAATCCCGTTACAACTCCCAATCTTGCCAATGTGACTTTATCTGATGGAACTTCTTTAGTTATTGATGGTAGTGAAAGACCAACAGTTGATATTCGTGCAGGTGTAGATCCAGCAGTTATTGGTAGTCCTTTAGGGACTTTAGGTGATGGGGGTACTTTCTTCAATTCTTCTATTTTTCCTGTAGCACCTCCTAATAATAATCCTGTGGCGACGAGTGCAGATATTACAATTGGTTATATTAGTATTAATTCTTCTAATGGTTTAGTTTTTTTAACTAATCAGTATGAACCTAATCTATCACTACAAGGTGGAGATGTTACTGTAAATGGGGATGGGTTGTTTGGAAGTGGAATAAATACTACAAGTTTTGATGGTGATGGTGGTGATGTTTTTATTGATGCCAGAAACGGCATTATTCTGAACAGCAGAATTTATACTTTTGCATTTAGTGATTCTGGTCTTTTTTTGGGTAATGGCGACGGTGGTGACGTTACTCTGCTTGCGAAAGACAACATTAATATTAATCCTGAATCTCCTATTTTATCACTTGGCTTATTAGGAGGTTCTCTCACCATTAAGAGCGATGGTGATGTTGTCATAAACAGTGTTATCGACAGTGCTAGCTTTAGCCCTTTATCAGGTCAAACTGGAGGCAATATTAATTTGATAGCAAGATCGCTTTCTATGAGTAATGGTGGTGGACTAGGAACTTTTACTTTGGGAAATGCAAATGCAGGTGATATAAATATTCAAACTAGCAAATCTATTTCAATAGATGGAAGCGTATTAAATAGTCTAGTGCTAGGAGAAGCAATAGGCAACGGAGGTAACCTAAGTATAGAAACAGGACAGTTAACACTTAGTAATGGAGCACAAATATCTGCACGTACATCTGCAGGAGGGAATGCTGGCAATATAGAAATTAAAGCTAAATCAGTAGAAGTTATTGGTACTGATAGGACAGGTCAGTTGCCTAGTGGCTTTTTTGCGCGTGCACAAAATGGAGCCACTGGGAATGGGGGAAATTTGACCATAAAAACAGAAAATTTTTTCATTTCTGATAGAGCACAATTGTCAATTAGTACATTGGGGAATGGAAATGCAGGAAATTTTACAATTGATACAAAAGTTTTGAAAGTTACTGATGGTGGACAGATATTAGCCAGTACATCTGGCTCTAAAAATGCAGGAAATTTACAAATTACTGCTGATTCAATAGAGCTAATTGGTACAGATACGACTGGTAACTTTGCTAGTGGTTTTAGATCTACAACAGAAAAGAATTCTATAGGAAATGGGGGAGATTTAACTATTAATACAGGGAAATTATTTATTGCTGATGGAGCACAAATATCAGTTAGTACGTTTGACAAGGGTAATGCCGGAAATTTGTTTATAAATGCTAAATCAGTAGAAGTTATTGGTGAATCAATTGATACTCAGTTTCTTAGACTTAGTGGTTTGTTTACCCAAGTCAATCAAGAAGCTACAGGAAATGGAGGTAATTTAAATATCCAAACAGAAAGTTTAAAAATTGCTAACGGAGCGCAAGTCTCAGCTAGTACTTTTGGGGATGGATTTGCTGGCGATTTAACAATTAAAGCAGACTCTTCGGTAGAAGTAATTGGTCGTTCATCTGATGGAGAGTTTCCCAGTGCTTTATTTGCGAGAGTTGACCGAATAGGTAAAGGATTAGGAGGTAATTTAACTATTGTAACTAATAGTTTACGGATTATTGATGGAGGATTAGTATCAGCAAGTACATTGGGAGAGGGTAATGCTGGAAATTTGAATGTCAAAGCTAATTCCATAGAAATTGTGGGAACTTTTCCGAACGGTAATTTTAGCCTTTTAAATAATGGAGTAGCTTCTTCCAGTGCAATTGGGAATGGAGGAGACTTAATCATTGAAACTAATAGTTTGAAAATAGCTGAGGGTGGCATAGAGTTAAGCACTTTTGGTGAAGGTAATGCTGGCAATTTACAACTTAAAACTGATTACTTACTAGTTACTGATGGCGGTTTTATTGCAGCTGGTACTTCTGGTAAAGGGAATGCTGGGAAAATGACAATCAATGCCAGTGAAATTGAGTTATTTGGCGCTGATAAAGATGGTTTTTCCAGTAAATTCAGTGTTCAAGTTGAGCCTCAAGCTATCGGAAATGCAGGAAATTTAAAAATAACCACGAAAAAATTGAGTCTTTTAGACGGAGCAAAAATATCAGCGGAGACATTTGGAAATGGAAATGCAGGTAGGATTGATCTCAATGCCGATAAAGTTAACATTACAGGTCTAGGTTCGCAGATTTCAGCTATTACTTTTTCTAAGGGTGTAGGTGGTATTATCTTTCTTTCTGCCAAAGAATTATCAGTTACTAATGGTGGACAAATCCTTACCACCACTTCAAGTATAAATAATGCAGGTAACATCACCCTCAACGTCAAAGACAATATCACCCTCTCTGGCTCAGAAACCGGCATATTCGCCAACACAACTGAAGGTTCCACTGGTAAAGGTGGTAGCATCATCATTGACCCCAGAACCGTAATTATCCAAGATGGTGCAACCATCGCTGTGGATAGCCAGGGAGAAGGTATTGGGGGTGATATCGACCTCACAGCAGGCTTCCTCACCCTAGATAATGGTACCATCTCCGCTGAAACCCGCAGCAATACTGGCGGTAATATTACCCTAAATCTGGAAGATTTATTATTACTCCGCAACGGTAGTAAAATCTCCACCACCGCTGGAAATCAGCAATTTGGTGGTGATGGGGGTAACATTACCATTAATACCCCCCCTTTCATCGTCGCTGTCCCCAAAGAAAATAGCGACATCACCGCTAATGCCTTTACTGGAAAAGGTGGTAATATTAACATTCAAGCTAAGGGTATTTTCGGTATTATTCCCCGAGAACTCCCAACAGAAAAGAGCGATATTACAGCCAGTTCGGAATTAGGGGTTAGCGGTCAGGTAACTATAAACACACCAGAGGTAGACCCTTCTCGTGGTTTAGTCCAGTTACCATCCAACCTCGTCGATGCATCCCAACAAATTGCTCAAGGTTGCACTCCCAGAGGAGGACAAAACCGCAGCAGTTTTATTTCTACAGGAAGGGGTGGTTTACCTTTGAATCCTAATGAACCTTTGCGGGGACGTGCGGTAATTACAAATTGGGTGACGCTTCCAGATAATGGAAATCAGCAGACAAGGGAAATAAAGTCAGAAAGAACGACAAAACCAACACCAGAAACAATTGTGGAAGCAAATGGATTGGTAATAAATTCCCGTGGTGAAGTTGAATTGGTTGCACAAGCACCTGCGGGTAATTTTAATACTTCTTCTGGGCAATCTAATTCTAATTGTAATGTCAGTTCAATATTACCGTAAAACCTCACCTCACCTAACGGTACCCCTCTCCTACCCTACGGGAAGCCACTCCGTGTCTATAGTAAGGAGAGGGGTTGGGGGTGAGGTCTATTTTATGTTTTTTTAGGTTGACTTACTTATCCGGTTGAATTTTCAAGGGATAATATAAACACACATCTTGCACCTGGGCTAAAAAGCGAGGCAGCGCGTTGCGGAGGTCTCCTCCGTTGTAGCGACTGCCGGGGTTTCTTGCAAATCTCTCAGTCTCAAAACCTTAATTTTTCGTTTAGAAACCCGGTTTTTTTG
>JASJCY010000301.1 GCA_030065825.1 Nostocaceae cyanobacterium
CTCACGCGTTACTCACCCGTCCGCCACTAAATCCGAAGATTCCGTTCGACTTGCATGTGTTAAGCATACCGCCAGCGTTCATCCTGAGCCAGGATCAAACTCTCCGTTTTGGATTCTCTGTAGAGACGCGAAATTTCCCGTCTCTACAACAGTTTGTGACTCTGAAGATATTTTTTAAAATATCCTCTATAATGTTTTTGGGATTAACCCAAGTTAAATTATCTTTGACGAGGATTGGTTGCTTTTTATTAAGCTTTCAAAGTATTTGCTTTTCACGGTTCAGGTGCGGGGCGTTTTCCTTGCCCTCATCACTTTATCTAATATAGCAATATTTTTTGGGGTCGTCAAGGGGGTAAAACAAATTTTTTTTGAAAAAGCTGCAAAGCATTATAAATCAAGCAATACAACCTTGTGAGATAGGAGAAAATCGCAAATTGTCTGACTGCTTACCCCTCAACTACTGACTGTGGCTGTCCCCAGATAATTCGCTCCTGCTTATAAATAGCTATTCCAGGTTTGGCTCCTTTGGGTTTATAAACGTGCTTGGGTTGGGTGTAGATGACTGGAACTTGTTCGCTCTGACGAGCACGACTATAGTAAGCGGTTAGGTTGGCTGTGAATTGTAAATCTGCTTCTTCTGGAACTGCACCGGGTTCCAATCGCAGTAAGACATGACTTCCAGGAATTTCCTGCGCGTGAAACCACAAGTCATAATCTCCAGCCAAACGAAAGGTTAATTGGTCATTTTGACGATTATTGCGACCGATTAACACTTCAAAGCCATTGGGGGAGGAGTAACGATGAAAGTTATATGTGGCATTATTGGAACTGCGACTGCGGTATTCTGGAGATTCCAAGTACTGTTGTTGAACGAGTTCCTCGCGGATTTCTTCTAAGGATTGTAAGTCTTCTGGAGTTTGATATTTGTCAATTTGAGCAATCGCTGCTTCTACTTGCTCCAAGTAATCGATTTCGTCTTTCACTTCTTCTAATAATGGTTCCACAGCAGAACGAGCGCGTTTAAGTTTTTGGTGCTGTTTATAAAGACTTTGGGCATTTTGAACGGCATTTTTATCTGCTGCAAGGGTAATTTTGACTGGTTTCCCAGTTTCAAAGTCTGGCAGAACAATTTCGTTCATCCCCGGTTCCCAGTCTTGCAAATAAGCCATCAACAAATCTGCTTTGACGCGATATTCATCAGCTCTCTCTGACTGCTGCAACCGTCGTGTAAAGGTTTGAGCTTTCAGTTGCAATTTGCTCAAGATGTTCTGCAACTTTTGACTGAGTTGATGGCGCAGTTGAGAAAATTTCTGCTGGTTGAGCTTATGTATATAATAATGATTGAGTAATTGCTGAACATCGCTAACCAGTTCAGTTGCACCCCAACCAAGTACTGTGTATCCTATTGCTGTCCAAGCTGGTTGAAAATTTTCATCTGCCAAAATTTGCAGCCATTTTTGCCAATATATAAATAACCGATTCCATGCTTCTGGTAACAAACTATCAGTGGTAGCTTCTGGATCTATACCTGATATTTCCAGCATCGACTGTACTACAGCCGGAGAAAGACCGCGATAATTCTTTAATAGTTGACGTTTAATAGCTCCTGGAACTAAACTTACCCGTTCTTGCCAACGCTGTTGGGATTCCTGCAAACTCGGGATGGTAGCAGTTAACTTTGGTGGTGGTTCGTAAGGTTGTCCCGTGAGAATAGGACGGACACTAGATTTTTTTTCGTTGACTTGGTAAGCAGTAGTAATAATGATATTGTCCGCATCAGTAAGGACAACATTGCTGTACTTACCCATGATTTCCACGTACAGGTGATATAACACCTCATCTCCCGGACGACGAGCAAATTGTAAATCTACTGCACGTTCCCAAGGTGCGATCGCTTCTATAGCTACTAATGCTAAACCACCCAATTGGTGAATTAACTGTTGACTGAAGGTAAAGGTATCGGGTGTACGGGGTGGTGGTGAGCCAATGCAAATACGAGCTGCTTGGGGATGCCAGGAAATTTCTAGCCAATCCCTTTCTTTAATAGTACGCAGGGCAATAGAAATTGTGTGTATGTCACGCTGGTAAACCTTTTCTAAGCGCGAGGGTAGCCAACCAGCGCGGAGATCGCTGATTACGGCTGTGAGCGTTGTAAAGTCGAATGTTTGCACGACAATTTGTCGTTGTCCTTTAAGTTTTGCTGGTTAGTATAGTTCTATTTTCGCTGATTCACCATGGAAAAACACAAATAACCTGTCATAACCCAACTTATTTAAATAAGTCGGAGTTCTAAACGATACCCGAAAAGCTACCCACTGCAATCAAATAAGTAAAGTTTTGTCGAAAATACCAAAATAGTGCTTTCATCTGAAAACTTCTCCAAATTATTGAGAATGGTGTCATTATGGCAACAGAATTTTAGGGTTTACAAGCTATGTTTTTCTGCTAAAATAAATTATCGCCATTTTTATTCTGTAAATTTTTATGTCATGATTTCTTGATAATTATGATAACCCCACCTTCATAAATAAAAGACAAAAGATGGGATTTTAATCAAATTGCGAAATTACGATCTCCCTATCGGGAAAACTTGCAATAATTTTTAGATTTCCCCCAACAGACTTGATGTATCGAGAAAGTGTAGATATTTGGGCATTGCTGAATCAATGTATGAATCTTCAATAAAAACCTCACCCCCCTGAGTGCGGACACCCCTCTCCTTGGTAAGGAGAGGGAAAGGGGAGCCACTGCTTTGCTATGGTTAAGCGCGTTGTAGCAAGTGGCGTGGTGAGGTATATTCTGTAAATTCTGCCCTTCAATTCAGCAACGCCTGTTAGTGACATCCTCCTACGCTGACTACTTCGCAGTACAGACGTAGGCTTCCAATCCTCGCGAATTGGCATTTCTTTTTCGGCACTTATCTAGGTAACTATTTGTATGAAGTAGCTGAGTGTACCGAAATTTCGCTAAATTGGAGAAAAGTAGAGTCAAGGAAACATTCAATGTCAGCACAAGTGTTACTGGTGGATGATGAGCCTGGATTGCGTGAAGCAGTCAAAGACTATTTACAAGAAAGTGGTTTCACCGTTCAAGTTGCCAGTAACGCCCGGGAAGGGTGGGATTTAATGCAGCAGAATATGCCAGATTTGGTGATTTCTGACATTATGATGCCCCAGGTAGATGGTTATCAGTTCCTTAAGCAACTGCGAGAAGATCCCCGCTTTCAGGCATTACCTGTGGTATTTTTAACTGCTAAAGGCATGACTAGCGATCGCATCCAAGGTTATCAAGCTGGTGTAGATGCCTATTTGCCCAAACCCTTCGATCCAGACGAGTTGGTAGCGATAGTGGAAAACTTGCTGGCGCGACGAGCCAGCAAAACCATGGTTACAACCCCAGAGGGTGAAACACCTGACATTGCCGAACTTGTGAATCAAATTGCTCAAATCAAAGCTTTATTAACTCAAAGAAGTGCGATCGCCCAATCGCCAGCGCCTTTTAAAATCGACTTAACCCCCCGAGAACAAAGTGTCTTAAATTTAGTTGCTGAGGGGTTGATGAACAAAGAAATTGCCCGTCGCTTAGAAACTAGCGTTCGTAATGTGGAAAAGTACGTCAGCCGTTTATTTAGCAAAACAGGCACTAATAGCCGTACCGAGTTAGTTCGTTTTGCTCTCGAACATGGTTTAGCTAAATAGTTGATTAAGCCTCCTGTAGCGACTACAGGGCGTTCCACTGCGGTAAAACAAACTTGGGAATCAAAATCTGGGAGTAATAACTTGGCGATCCGTAGTTCAACACAATTATTTACTTCCAGACTGTGTCAGCGACACTTGACATCATATGTACATACAACAGTGATTACAATATTTATTTTCAATGAGTAACAGATGTCAGATCTGTACCAAAGGTGGTTAGTAGATCACAACTCCACAGACTCGAATCAGGGTAATGATTTCAGTAATTCCCTGAGAAATTTCATAACTTTAACTCCCTGAATAACTAAACCATAACTGTTATTAGTAGGCACCCAATAATATCTATAGTACAAAGGGGTGAGGACTACTTAGGAGACCCCATAGCGTCTTTTGTGTGAAGAAAGAGCCACTGCTATAGTCGGTCGGGTTAGATGAGTTGTGCCAAGTCCTAAGAAAAATAAACTGCCAAATAGGCAAACTTGAATAAATTCACCATTTTCCAACCAATGCGTAATTTGCCACTACACAGATTACAATTTTAATTTATTGGTGATTTTCCGTAGAGTTTCTCAAACGCATCAGTTGGCGTCGCATTTCTGGGGAAGCTGTCAATTCAGAAGCTTCATGTACTTTAACTACCTGTTGCAACACCTCCAGAAAATCATCGCAACCCTCATTTAACGCTTCTAGCAGCACTTGCAAAAGTTGTTCGCGATCGCTCAACAGACTTTTTTCTTCAATCAAGCGAAATTTAAGATTAATTTCGCATTCATAAACGCCTACTTCGATATTTGTGAGTTGACGTGATAATGCTTTGGAGTTCATGGTTTCTCAGATTCCTTTACTTAGTGGTGGTAATGAGGTTTTAAAGCTGTATTACCAGCTGAAATTATTTATTCTTTTTTGAAATCCAAAGTTTTTGAATTAATTATCATTCTCCATCAATAACTTTTATATTGCATTTGACGCTCCTGAACTATTTTGGGCTATCTTTATTAACGCCTTGCTTTTGATTATGGTCAACCAGCTGCGTTTTAAGCAAGCCATAACTATTATTCAGTTTTTTAGATTCTATACAATGAAGTTTCTGTAAGAAGTTATTAGACCTTTTTAAAGGTTTTTACATCAACTTTATGTTGTCGTCAATAATTGTTTGACTTTTTACTTGCAAAATAGTGCTTACACGTAAGTAATAACGCTGAGGTTTTTCCATTTAACTAAAGCCAGTAGTTATTGAGCAACAATTACGTATAAATATCTAGATGTTAGTTTTTTTTCATCAGCACAAATAAGGGGGTTTATTAACAAAACAATAAAAATGTAATTTATGATTTTTCATAACGATATAAACATCAATGAAATCATTCCATTAGTGTCAGGATGTCCGTTTGCTTCCTTGTTGGTTCAGTGAAAAATAGGGGTTGATTAAATCCTAAGTTTTCAACTTAGTTTCCCATCACCCATGAAAATCCTGGAAATTATGGGTTGCAAAGTAGCCTCAGGCATTCTACCAGACTCGGGTTTTATCTTGGTTATTTTTACAACCCAAAGAGAATCTACACAATGAATGAAAGTACAAAAATGCACATATTTATAAATTAATTTGTATTTAAAATGACAAAATTATTACTTTGGACATGATTAAAAAGAGGAAATGATAATTAACACTCCTCCTGTAAAAACTGAAATTCGTCTAAATTCTTGAGGGGATTTTTTTGTCAAGCTGAAATCTACCTCTGTTGAGAACAAAGATAAATTAAGATCCAAGGGGGTTTAAGTACTCGTAAAACACGGGAAACATCTAGCAACCAGGTCGTGCGAAGCGTCAAAAATCTCAGGCTACGCTAGGGGATGTAGAAACCCCTGGCTCAAACTAAGTTAGCCAGGGGTAGTTCAT
>JASJCY010000086.1 GCA_030065825.1 Nostocaceae cyanobacterium
TCAGTCGGGTGGGTCAACGACCATGAATATCTTCCCATATATTCGTTATGAGTTCAAGTCTCTGCCCTTGCTCTCATCCCCCGGTTCCGAAGACTTCACCGGGGGACTTCCCGCAAGGAGTGTTAAACTTTCCTTGCTGCTAAATACTCATACATTCGCCACCGTGCATCCACTTCCACTTGCGCTTGTTGTAACAATTGCTTGGCTAATTCCGGTTTACTCTTAGTCAGCATCTTGAAGCGATTTTCTTGATACATGGACTTTTCAACGGACTGTTTGGGCTGACGGCTATCCAATTGTAAGGGATTTTTACCCTGTGTCTGCAATTGGGGATTATAGCGATAGAGTAACCACCGTCCAGATTCTACCAAGGATTTTTGATGACTCATCGCCGTTGTCATATTGATACCGTGGGCGATGCAATGACTGTAAGCAATAATTAGGGACGGACCATCATAGGCTTCCGCTTCCAAAAATGCCTTGAGGGTATGGTCATCTTTTGCACCTAAAGCCACACTCGCCACGTAGATATTGCCGTAACTCATGGCAATTAGTCCTAAATCCTTCTTGGCTGCGGGTTTACCGCTAGCGGCAAATTTAGCAACTGCGGCTTTGGGGGTGGCTTTGGAAGATTGTCCCCCAGTATTGGAATACACTTCTGTATCCATTACCAAAACATTCACATTACGTCCACTGGCGAGGATATGATCTAATCCCCCAAAATCAATATCATACGCCCAACCGTCACCGCCAACAATCCAAACGCTTTTCTTCACCAAGTAGTCAGCGAGGGATTTGAGATTTTGGATTTTCGTACTCTGTAGGGGCGCGGTTTCCGTGCCCTTTCTATGATTATGAGTTAGGAGTTGATCTAAATGTTCTTTTAGTAGCGCTACCCTTTGGCGTTGTTCCCAAATATCGGCTTCGGTTTTTTGCTGTGCATTCAGAATAGACTGAACTAAATCACTAGGAATTAAGGGTTGAGAAACTTCCCCATTCCCCAATTCTTTCAACAACTCAATCGCATATTCTGCTTGTTTATCCAAAGAAAGACGGAAACCAAGCCCAAATTCAGCGTTATCCTCAAATAAACTATTAGACCATGCAGGACCCCTTCCTTGGGCATTTTTCGTCCAAGGAGTTGTGGGAAGATTACCACCATAAATCGATGAACAACCAGTAGCGTTTGCAATTACAGCGCGATCGCCAAACAACTGTGTCATTAATTTTAAATATGGCGTTTCACCGCAACCTGCACAAGCACCGGAGAATTCAAATAAGGGTTCTTGAAGTTGTTGTTGGCGAATTTGATTTACCTTTAACTTGCGACGGTCAGGATTGGGTAAACTGAGGAAGAAAGTCCAATTTTCCTGTTCTTGTTGTCGCAAGGGTAATTGGGGTTCCATATTAATCGCCTTGCGTCCGGGTTGGGATTTATCGGTTGCTGGACAAACATCGACACAGACACCGCATCCGGTACAATCTTCTGGGGCTACTTGAATGGTAAATTGTTGTCCTGCAAAGTCTTTATCCCTAGCGTTAACGGATTTAAAATTACTGGGTGCACTTTCTAACTCACTACCGGGATAAATCTTACTGCGGATAACACCATGGGGACATACCATCACGCATTTACTACATTGGACACAGACATCTCCATTCCACACAGGAATTTCTTGTCCGACATTGCGCTTTTCCCACTTCGCCGTATCTGTAGGAAATGTCCCATCTACAGGTAAAGCACTCACGGGTAAATCATCTCCCTGCCATGACATCATTTTACCCAGAACATCCCGCACAAATTCTGGAGCATTATCGAGTAATTGAGGAGTAGCAGTTACAGACTTGGGTTTCTGGGTTATTTGTGGTATATCAACCTTATACAAGTTATCTAGGGCATTATCTACCGCTTGCATATTACGACGCACGATTTCTGCGCCTTTTTTCCCATAAGTCTTTTCAATGGCTTGTTTGATTTTGGCGATCGCTTCTTCTTGGGGTAGAACTCCCGCCAAAGCAAAGAAGCACACCTGCATAATGGTATTAATTCTACTACCCATGCCACTATCGCGGGCAACCTTGCTGGCATCAATAACGTAGAATTTCAGGTGTTTATCGATAATCTGCTGTTGTATCTGAACCGGGATATGTTCCCAAACTGTATCCGCATCATAGGGGCTATTTAACAGAAATGTTCCCCCATTGACAGTGTCTTTTAGTATATCTACTCGTTCCAGGAATTGCCATTGATGACAACCGATAAAATTAGCTTGGTTAATCAGGTAAGTTGAACGAATGGGTTGGGAACCAAAGCGCAGGTGGGAAACCGTCATCGAACCCGATTTTTTCGAGTCATAGACAAAGTAACCCTGGGCATAATTATCAGTTTCTTCCCCAATAATCTTAATCGAATTCTTATTTGCCCCCACCGTACCATCAGAACCCAAACCGTAAAACATCGCCCGCACAACATTATCAGCTTCCGTGGAGAAATTGGTATCGTAGGGCAAAGAAGTATGATTTAAGTCGTCATTAATTCCAACAGTAAAGTGATTCTTCGGGCTTGACAAAGCTAAATTCTCGAAAATCGCCTTTACCATCGCTGGAGTAAATTCCTTAGAGGATAAACCATAGCGACCACCGATAACCGATTTTAGATTTTGGATTCTAGATTTTGGATTGGTTTCATGAATTGCGGTGACGACATCGAGATACAACGGTTCGCCAATACTACCGGGTTCCTTGGTGCGATCCAAAACTGCGATCGCTTTCGTAGTTTTTGGTAAAGCCTCTACAAACCTTTGGGCATCAAAAGGACGATATAATCTGACTTTCAAAACCCCTACCTTTTCACCACGGGCATTGAGGTAATCTACAGTTTCCTGTACTGTCTCACAACCGGAACCCATAATCACAATTACCCGTTCCGCATCTGTGTTACCGTAATATTCATAAATATGGTAATATCTGCCCGTTTGTTTACCAAATTCGTCCATTACCTCCTGGACAATTTGCGGACAAGCTTCATAAAAGGGATTAATCCGTTCCCTACCTTGGAAATAGACATCAGGATTTTGTGCTGTACCCCTTAATACTGGATTATCAGGAGTAAGTGCCCGTTGACGGTGGGCGAGTATCAATTCTTCATCAATTAACGCCCCCAACACATCATCACAAAGCAATTCCACCTTCTGAATCTCATGGGACGTGCGGAAACCGTCAAAGAAGTGCATAAACGGTACTCGCGCCTTCAAAGTAGCAGCTTGGGCTATCAAAGTAAAATCCTGTGCCTCCTGCACCGAAGCTGAACACAGCATAGCAAAACCAGTAGCCCGGGCTGCCATTACATCACTGTGATCGCCGAAA
Organism: Nostocaceae cyanobacterium; assembly: GCA_030065825.1. Taxonomy (GTDB): domain Bacteria; phylum Cyanobacteriota; class Cyanobacteriia; order Cyanobacteriales; family Nostocaceae; genus JASJCY01. The sequence continues at coordinate 3,367 of JASJCY010000086.1, forward strand.
ATAGAAAGGGCATGAGTCGCCAAAGCCCTAGCAGCCACATGGACAACAGCACTAGTTAATTCCCCAGCAATCTTGTACAAATTGGGTATCATTAACAATAGTCCTTGGGACGAGGTAAAAGTAGTCGTCAAAGAACCAGTTTGTAACGCACCATGTACCGCTGCGATCGCCCCTCCCTCACTTTGCATCTCAATGACGCTGGGAACTGTCCCCCAGAGGTTAGGACGACCATTAGCCGCCCAATTATCCGCCCATTCCCCCATCGGTGAAGAAGGAGTAATCGGATAAATAGCGATTACTTCATTTAAGCGGAAAGCAACACGGGCGACAGCCTCATTACCATCAATAGTTGCAAAGTGTTTCACCATCTTCTGTTTCTCTCTTTCTTCGAGTCCTACCTTGCGGGAATATCTGCAACGAACACCCTACGTGCCTTTGCGGTTTATTTTTGTTCTCTTGTTTTTCTATGGGATATTTTTAATACTAATAGACCATATTGTAGGGGTTTAGCATTGCCAAAAGCCTAGGACATATATGGTTTATAAATACTACTGTAAATAAATATTTCTTTCTCAATATCTCATTCCATAATATGCTTACTGACTTCGCAATTAATAATGTACTCAAACCGATTAATCCGTAATTTTCAAGTCTTTCGGACATCATGATTATTTTTTGGGGTTATGGGTTCGGGTTTTTTATGTTTGGCATTCAAGATACTATTACTCTTAAAAAAATCGTTCTTGTGGTGTGACTTGTTATGGTTTTTGGATAAGTTTTTTTAGACATCCAATTGTGGGGATGCGGAAACCGCGTCCCTACCAACCAACAATGTGTCGCATTCTTTTTTCAAATTGGTATAACTATAGCGAAGCGGGTTGCTTGAGGAACAAACCTATTTTGGCAACACAACAGTTTTTCGTGGAAAGGTAACTATACCGAAGCCGGTTTGGTTGAGAAGAAACCCATTTTGCTAACACAACAGTTTTTCCTGGAAGGGTAACTATACCGAAGCCGGGTTGGTTGAGAAGAAACCGATTTTGCTAACACAACAGTTTTTCCTGGAAGGGTAACTATACCGAAGCCGGGTTGGTTGAGAAGAAACCGATTTTGCTAACACAACAGTTTTTCCTGGAAGGGTAACTATACCGAAGCTGGGTTGGTTGATAAGGAAACCATTTTGGTAAGGCAACAGTTTTCTGGAAAGGTAACTATAGCGCTAGGAGTGCTTAGGAAGGAAACTATTTTGATAAAACAACAGTTTTTCATGAAAGGGTAATACCAAATCAAAAAATGTTTGCAACAGATCCAATTTTAGGGACGCGGAAACCGCGTCCCTACCAACCAACGATCTGTCGCATTCTTTTTTTAAATTGGTATAACTATAGCGAAGCGGGTTGCTTGAGGAACAAACCTATTTTGGCAAGACAACAGTTTTTTGTGGAAAGGTAACTATACCGAAGCGGGATTGGTTGATAGGAAAACTATTTTGATAACACAACAGTTTTTTTGTGGAAAGGTAACTATACCGAAGCGGGATTGGTTGATAAGAAAACTATTTTGGTAACACAACAGTTTTCTGGAAAGCTAACTATAGCGCTAGGGGTGCTTAGGAAGGAAACTGTTTTGATAAAACAACAGTTTTTCATGAAAGGGTAATACCAAATCAAAAAATGTTTGCAACAGATCCAATTGTAGGGACGCGGAAACCGCGTCCCTACCAACCAACAATCTGTCGCATTCTTTTTTCAAATTGGTATAACTATAGCGAGCCGGGTTGGTTGAGAATAAAACAATTTTGGTAAGACAACAGTTTTTTGTGGAAAGCTAACTATACCGAAGCCGGGTTGGTTGAGAAGAAACCCATTTTGCTAACACAATAGTTTTTCCTGGAAAGGTAACTATACCGAAGCGGGATTGGTTGATCAGAAAACAATTTTGGTAAGACAACAGTTTTCTGGAAAGGTAACTATAGCGCTAGGGGTGCTTAGGAAGGAAAATGTTTTGATAAAACAACAGTTTTTCATGAAAGGGTAATACCAAATCAAAAAATGTTTGCAACAGATCCAATTGTAGGGATGTGGTTTCCGCGTCCCTACCAACCAACAATCTGTCGCATTCCTTTTTCAAATTGGTATAACTATAGCGAAGCGGGTTGCTTGAGGAACAAACCTATTTTGGCAAGACAACAGTTTTTTGTGGAAAGGTAACTATACCGAAGCGGGATTGGTCGATCAGAAAACAATTTTGACAACACAACAGTTTTTTATAGAAAGCTAACTATAGCGCTGGGAGTGCTTAGGAAGGAAACTATTTTGATAAAACAACAGTTTTTCATGAAAGGGTAATACCAAATCAAAAAATGTTTGCAACAGATCCAATTGTAGGGATGTGGTTTCCGCGTCCCTACCAACCAACAATCTGTCGCATTCTTTTTTCAAATTGGTATAACTATACCGAAGCGGGATTGGTTGAGAAGAAAACAATTTTGGTAAGATAACAGTTTTTTGTGGAAAGGTAACTATACCGAAGCGGGATTGGTTGATAAAAAAACTATTTTGACAACACAATAGTTTTTGGTGGAAAGCTAACTATACCGAAGCGGGATTGGTTGATCAGAAAACAATTTTGGTAAGACAACAGTTTTTTGTGGAAAGCTAACTATACCGAAGCGGGATTGGTTGAGAAGGAAACCATTTTGGTAAGACAACAGTTTTTTGTGGAAAGCTAACTATACCGAAGCGGGATTGGTTGAGAAGGAAACCATTTCGGTAACACAAAAGTTCTCTGGAAAGGTAACTATAGCGCTAGGAGTGCTTAGGAAGGAAACTGTTTTGATAAAACAAGAGTTTTTCATGGAAGGATAATACCAAATCAAAAAATGTTTGCAACAGATCCAATTGTAGGGACGCGGAAACCGCGTCCCTACCAACCAACAATCTGTCGGATGTATAACTATAGCGAAGCGGGGTTGCTTGAGAAGGAAACCATTTTGGCAACACAAGAGTTTTTTTTAGAAATGGAAGAGAGGCTGTTATTATCTTCCATGAAGTTTTCAAAAAAGACTCATGAACCACTTTTACAAGGTACTACTTCTTCTAACTCCACTTTTACTAATCACAAATCAATATCAACCTACTACTCTCGCTGATTTTCAAAGTCACCGTGAAAAACAAAAAAACATCATCACAACGTTAAACACCACACCAAAAGATCGTCGTGCTTTTTGGATAGAAAAAAATATCATTGCTTGGAATCATAAAGATGCAGTAAATTACGAACTCCACTATCAACCCAATGGGGAATTAACTGTTCCTTTGAAAACTGGTTCTGGTATTCCCCTAATCAAAGAGACAAAATCACCAGTATCTGATAAATTCCCCAATCTAAATGAGTATAATACTTGGCGCATTCCTCCCAATTCCCTCTCCCTAATCCCAGACATCCTCAAAAGCGAGATAGCGATCGCAGCTTACGACAAAAATAGTAATCTCATAGACACCACCGGTATACAAATTCAAGGTGTCCTCGATGATATTTACACTTATGAGGGGGAATTAGGGGTAATTTACTCCAATGGTATCCCAACCTTGAAACTGTGGGCACCTACGGCTAAATCTGTGACTCTTCACCGCTTTGCAGATGCAACTACTCAGACTGTAGCTGCTAAGATTCCCATGAAATTTAACCCCAAAACAGGAGTTTGGACTGTGACGGGTGATGCTAGTTGGAATCAGCAATATTATCTTTACCAAGTGGAAGTATTTACACCCTTTACAGGAAAAGTGGAAACAAATTTGGTTACCGATCCTTATTCCGTAAATCTTTCCCAAAATAGTCAACGCAGTCAAATTCTAGATTTAGAAAATGACCCCAATCTTAAGCCAAAGGGTTGGGATAATCTTGCCAAAACTCCTTACAATGCACCGGAAGATATATCAATTTACGAAGTACATGTCCGGGATTTTAGCCGGGATGACGAGACAGTAGCAGCAAATCATCGTGGTACTTTTAAAGCCTTTACCTACGATGGTAAAAATGGTAGGAGAATATCCAACGGGATGAAGCATTTACTAAATCTTAGCAAAGCAGGTCTAACCCACATTCATTTTTTACCAGTCTTTGATATCTCCACAGTAAATGAAGACCCCAAAAGCCGCACTCTTCCCGATCACAAAATTCTAGCTAGTTTTCCTCCAAATTCCCCCAAACAGCAAGAAATTATCGCTGCTACCCGTAAACAAGACGCTTTTAATTGGGGTTACGATCCCTATCATTATGGAGTACCAGAAGGAAGTTACGCTACCTCACAAAATGATATTAGTCGTATCCGAGAATTTAGGGAAATGGTGAAGACTCTAAATGAAAATGGATTACGAGTAATCATGGATGTAGTTTACAATCATACTTTTGCTAGCGGTCAAGATTCTCAATCAGTATTAGATAAAATTGTTCCTGGTTATTATTACCGTTACAACCACAAAGGTGAACAGCAAAATACTAGTTGTTGTCCCGATACTGCATCAGAATTTAACATGATGCAAAAGCTAATGGTAGATACTGTAATTAGATGGGCAAAAGCTTATAAAGTAGACGGATTTCGCTTCGATTTAATGAATCTCCACACCGTAGAAAATATGATGTCATTGCGTGATACTGTGCAAGCATTGAATATCAAAAACGACGGTGTTGATGGTCGTCAAATATATATTTATGGCGAGGGATGGGACTTTGGTTCCGCAAAAGAGAAAGGACTAAAACATGGTGAACAATTCAATATGGCTGGTACTGGTATTGGAACATTTAACGATAGAATTCGTGATGCTACCCATGGAGGTTATTCTCAAGATACTATAGGTATTCGTCGCCAAGGTTTTATTAATGGTCAATCCTACGATTGGAACGGTTATTTTTATAATCAGCGTTACCGTGGCGATTTACTTTACTCCATGGATAGAATTCGGGTAGGTTTAGCAGGTAACTTACGGGATTTTCAGTTTATTGATCGCAACGGAAAAACCATCAAGGGTGGAGATTTAGACAGTACTGGTTATAACTTAGATCCCCAAGAAGCCATTAACTATATATCCAAACATGACAACGAAACTCTCTATGATTTGAACGCTTTTAAAATGCCATTAGGTGAAAATGGCATGGCTGTGACGAGTATGGATGCAAGGGTGCGATCGCAAAATCTTGGACTTAGTATTATCGGTTTAAGTCAAGGTATACCATTTTTCCATATGGGTAGCGATATGCTGCGTTCTAAATCCCTGGATAGAAATAGTTATGACTCTGGAGACTGGTTTAATACAGTGGATTTTACTTATAAAACTAATAATTTTGGTGTTGGTTTACCCCCAAAATGGGACAATCAAAAACGCTGGTATATTATGGGTAATTTGTTAGCTAATAAGGCATTAATACCTAGTAAAAGTGACACTGTTAAAAGTGTTAACCACTTCCAAGAAATTCTCCAAATTCGCCAAAGTTCCCAGTTATTTCGTTTAAAAACAGCTTCAGAAATTCAAAAACGTCTCCAGTTTTATAACACTGGCACTAATCAAAAAGATGCGCTAATTGTCATGTCTATAAGTGACAAAAATGAACCAGATTTAGACCCCAAATATGAGCAAATTTTTGTATTATTCAATGCCCATAAAATATCACAAAATTTTACCATTCCAGAATTAAAAGGTATTTCCATAGAATTACATCCAGTACAGGTTAATTCTGCGGATGAAATTGTGAAAAAAGCAAGTTTTAATCCAGCTAACGGGGAATTTACAATTCCTGCACGTACAACCGCTGTCTTTGTTGCTAAATAAAGGACTTACAAATTTAACTCCTTTCCAGGCAGAGCCTGGAAAGGAATTCTAAAAGGCTCTGCCTTCAGACTGAAATGGGAGGCACAGCCTCCTAAAATGCATTACAAGGTAAAACCTTGTAACGAGGGCTTCTCTTAGCCCCTATTCCCCGTTAAGAGTTCCCTATTCCCTATTCCCTATTCCCCGTTCCCTGTGTTTCTCCAAAGCCTTTAAAAAGAAGTGAAAGCATACTTCTTCAATTCATCCAAAGAAACCACTTCCAAAGCTCTAATATGAGTAGAAGATAACACCACAGGAGGAGCAACACCAGCATCCATCGCTTCTTGCCAACGTGCAGCACATAAACACCAGCGATCGCCTGGTTTTAACCCAGGGAAGTTAAATTGTGGGACTGGAGTACTCAGGTCATTTCCCTGGGATTTAGTATATTCTAGGAATTCTGCTGTTACCTGTGCGCAAACAACATGCATCCCAAAATCTTGACCCCCTGTACGACAAAACCCGTCGCGGTAATAGCCAGTCATGGGAAAAGTGCAGCAACTTTCCAATTCTCCACCCAGTACGTTTTTTGCTTCTGTCATCCCCTGTTTCCTATGGCTTAACTAATAGTGACTGTGACAGTTGTCCAAAACAAATACTGGCAAATAACTTCGCAATCGAAACAAAACGAGCGTGGAGGGATTCGAACCCCCGACCTACAGAACCGGAATCTGACGCTCTAATCCACTGAGCTACACGCCCTTAACCTTCTGTAGTATAGCATCACTGTGATGAAATTTGCAGTAGTTCTGCAGCTAAATTTGAGAAACCACAATTTGTCGTTTCAAAATATCCAATTTTGCTGGGGTGCATTACGAACTCATCCTAACGCACCAAAATCTGATCAAGATATTCCCCCCTCTCCCATTGGAAGAGGGGTTGGGGGTGTAACCGCACCCTACTCTGGGAGAAGCCGCTACCCTTTTGGTTCTCATGAAAGAGTACGCGTCTATAAGGTAACAATCAGGAAAGAAAACACAAGCTGGAATTAGAAATCTGGTTTTTCTGAATGCGATCGCAAATTGGCTTGATTTTGCGAACCTAACACCACGAGTGTGAAAAGTTAGAACCCCGATTTCTTGGAGAAGTCGGGGTTATGAAGAGAAATTCATGCAATTTAAAGTTGTAGCTTCCTATAAAATAAACTGCTTTTTTAATTTAAATTTGATGTTATGAAACTGGGGAAATTCTCTCGGGTTTGGCAAGGTATGGTGGGATACTTTGCTATTGCTTCGCTAACGGGATTTGCTGTGATTGCAAGTACCACCCAGCCTAGCTATGCTGGACGTTCCAAGTTTTACTGTGCTGTTCTCAACGGTATACCATATACGTGGGTGAAGACAGTGCGGGGAGATGAGAAATTTATTCGCTGGTCTAGTAATGCTTTTAATATGTCTCCTCTAGAACGCTGTAAGATAGTTTCGGCAAGATTTCGTCGTTACTATGACAATGGCAGATTTTACATTACTGGTAGAGACAATGTGAATGGCTATCCGGTACTGTGTATTTTTAATCGTCGGGGTGGTGGTTGTTCTTCCAAGAATATATTAATGACTCTCCAAAAAGGAAGCGACCCTGGATTTGTACTCCAACAAATACTTGATTTCCGTCGTGGTGCTGACGGTAAAATTATCGATCTTACTTAGTGGCGATAAATTTATTAAATATGTGAATGGTGAGTTCTACCTTGATGTTAAGAAGCTTGTAGACAGTAAATGAATTGGCATTCATTGCTAAGGCAAGGAATTTATCCCATACTAATTATGCTTGGTCTTGGTGGCATATCACTAGCGCTACCAAGGCAAGAAACTGCTGTGGATAATTGTAAAAAAAGTGATTGCCAGCAATCCCCAACACCACAGTCATCGAATCAATTACCAGTCGCACAAATACGACAGATAGCTGATTCCATTACAGTTAAGGTCTTGTCAAAGGAGTTTTTAGGCTCAGGAACTTTACTTAAAAAATCAGAAAATATTTATACGTTAATTACTAATGCTCACGTACTCAGAGCAGCTAAACCCCCTTATCGCATTCAAACCCCAGATGGACGGATTTATCAAGCTACTGTACTTGAAACTGTGAAACTGGATGGTAATGATTTGGGATTATTGCAGTTTCGCAGTGCTGATGCGGTGTATGCAGTGGCAAATTTAGGAGATTCATCTACTTTAGGGATAGGGGATAAGGTGTTTGTGGGTGGATTTCCTGCTAATACTGATACCAAGTCGCCAGAAAAGGAGGAAGCAGACAAGAATAATTCTTTACGTTCCCGTCTCCGTTCTACCCCTGTGACACAGCAAAGGGGTTTGGTGTTCACCACGGGAGAAGTTTCCTTGTTATTAGAGAAAGCTTTAAAAGGAGGTTACCAAATTGGTTATACCAATGATATCCGTAAAGGGATGAGTGGCGCACTATTGCTGAATATTCGCGGTGAAGTGGTGGGGATAAATGGGTTACATAAATCTTTGTGGGATGCTGTCGATTTGTATGAGGATGGGACTGAACCGAGTAAACCCTTGCAGGAACAAATTACTCGTTCTAGTTTTGCCGTTCCTGTGAAGACGGTGTTTAATCAATTTCCGCAATTGGATGTGTCCAGAAGCATCCCCACCCACCTGGGATTCAAATCCCAGGCTAACAGTCTAAGTACGTTGAAAGTGATAACTTGCACCAATCTCAGAAACCGGGTTTCTTAAGATCATTGACCTGTAAAATCCTACATTTTGGTTTAGAAACCCGGTTTCTCTGTACTTGTTGAGAATGGTGCAAGTTGTTAGTTGAAACGCACTCAAAGCCTTTCCCAGTCTGATTTATCAGACTTTGTTTATTGGTTCCTGGGAATTTATTCCTAGGCTAATTTGCCTAGTTAAATTCGGGTGTAAATTGTTAGTAGCATTCCCACCCACCTGGGATTCAAATCCCAGGCTAACAGTCTAAGTACGTTGAAACGCACTCAAAGCCTTTCCCAGTCTGATTTATCAGACTTTGTTTATTAGCCTGAGAATTTATTCCTAGGCGGCTAATTTGCCTAGTTGAATTCGGGTGTAAATTGTTAGTAGGATTCCCACCCACCTGGGATTCAAATCCCAGGCTAAGAGTCCAAGCAGGTTAAAACGCGCTGAAATCTTTCCCTAGTCTGATTTATCAGACTTTGTTTATTAGCCCGCAATTTATTGCAGGGTGGGTAAGCAAGGCAAAAATTGATTCCCAGGAGAACAAAGCTAAATCAAGGACAGATATGAAATTTGCTTATGGACTACCTGTAATACTCCTTGCTGCAACCAACGTTATGGTGGTGCATCAAGTCGCAGTGGCATTAGAACCACCACAAGTAAACGCCATTGCCAAAAAGATTACAGTTCGTATCAGTGGTCCCGAAGCTGGTACGGGGGTAATGGTTAAGAAAGAAGGCAATAATTATACTGTCCTTACAAATTGGCATGTAGTAGACACCCCAGGAACCTACATCATCCAAACCCAAAATGGTAGGCGTTACCGAATCAACTATAGCGAAGTAACACGCTTATCTGAGGAGGTAGATTTAGCGGTTGTGGAATTCCAGAGTAAGCAAAATTATGAAACTGCGAAGATAGGTAATTCTGACAAGGTGACGGAAGGTACAACCGTTCATGCTGCTGGTTGGGTTACTCCAGATAGAGTCTGCTTGGAACCACGCTGCTACAATTTTTCCACTGGAAACCTGATCGGAATTCGCAATCGTTCTAAAGATGGTTATGGGTGGATTTATAGTAATGAAGTTAGGCGAGGTATGAGTGGTGGTCCGGTGCTGGATGAGGAAGGAAGGTTAGTAGGTATTAATGGAAGAGCAAAAACTAGTCCTCCATTTCGGGATTTTTTGGCAATTCCCATTAATATCTATGTGAATACTCCTCCTCCACTAACCAAGATCCAATTTACCCTTGCTAAAACCCTCTCTGGTGATACCACTTCATTCAACAGCGTCGCTTTCAGCCCCGATGGTAGGACTTTGGCTTCTGGGAGTTGGGACAACAGCATCAAGATTTGGGATGCAGCCACAGGTAAACAACTCAAAACCCTTACTGGTCATAGCAAATCAGTCAGCAGCATCGCTTTCAGTCCCAATGGCAGAACTTTAGCTTCTGGGAGTTGGGACAACAGCATCAAGATTTGGGATGCAGCCACAGGAAAACAACTCAAAACCCTTACTGGTCATAGCGAGTGGGTCAGCAGCATCGCTTTCAGTCCCAATGGCAGAACTTTAGCTTCAGGGGGTATGCATCCATTCGATTTGAGTGGGGACAACAGCATCAAAATCTGGGATGTAGCCAGTTTATTTCCTACGGACAAGCTGCGCTAACAGTGCATTTTAATGTACTTGGTTTGTTAGCCTTGAAATTTATTTCAAGGTGGGTTATCAACCTTAACAACATTGGTATAAATTATCCGACTAATTATCTTCCACAATTTTAAATGAATTAATCATTTTTTCTACGGTTGGTAACAACTGAGAATATTGTTTTTCTTCTGCCGTATATGTCAGAAAATACGCCTTACTATTTCTCACCGTCCCAATCTCCATTACCTTTAAACTACATTCTTCCTCCCGACGAGTATAAACCAATTTATAAGCTCTAAAATTAGACAAAGTAGTGCTTGAAGTTGAAATATCATTAATCTTAGTATTAGGATTAAGATTTTTAATTTTTCTCATGACTAAATTTTTATATTCATTTAAAGACAAAATTCCACCTTTTTGGAAATTATCAATATTAATAAATATATATAGAGGACACGAAGATGATTCGTTTTGATTAGTAGGAAATAACTTAGCAACTTCATCAGTGATATCAGGAGAACCACCTGGATTTTGTACTGCCCAATTATCAGGATGTTTTATTTTAATACCATAATTACTATTTTCATATACTAAGTAATTTACTTTTACTTCTTGAGTTAAATAGAAAATTGCCACTGATACGGCTAAAACTGTTCCTATACTCACTCCCACCAAAGCCTTCCACGGTGGAGAATTAGGCATCAATCCTTTTACAGCTTGCAAAGCCTCTTCCCCAGATTGGTAGCGTTGTCTAAAGTCATAACGCACCATTTTATTGATTACATTTGCCAACTTAGAACTAACTTTGAAATTATTTTGCCACTCAATTTCTCCTGTAGTTTTATCTGGTTCTATATCCCTAGAAGACAAACCAGTTAAAGCTTGAATGGCAATAATTCCTAACGCATAAATATCACTACAAAATTGAGGATTTCCTTGGGTTTGTTCGCTAGGCATATAATCGGGAGTACCAATGTGACGAGTAAAAGCGGTATATCCATGCTGATTACCTTGCACCCCCGCAACTTGTTTAACAGCACCAAAATCAATTAATACTATCTTGCCGTCGGATTTACGACGCATAATATTAGAAGGTTTAATATCTCTATGAATACGGTCTTTTTGATGAACAAATGCTAAAACTTCTAAAATATCTATTAATAATTTGATAACTTCCGCTTCACTCAATTTTTTGCCCGGATCTATTTCATGAGTGAGGTCATGACCTTCGATAAACTCCTGCACCAAATAAAACTGTTGTTTCTCTTCAAAATGCGCTAACAATCGCGGAATTTGGTCATGGTTTCCCAATTCTTCTAAATTCTCTGCTTCCCTATCAAATAGAATTTTCCCTACTCGTAAAGTATATGGATCGGTACGCACGGGTTGAAACTGCTTCACCACACATGGGGGATTACCCGGACGTTTGGTATCTTCTGCAAGGAAAGTGACACCAAAACCCCCCCTTCCTATCTGTCGGATTATTCTATAGCGTCCACCCACTATTTGACCTTGCATTCAACTCACCGTATATCGTTGCACTTATTACTTTTTACTTTATGCCATGTGAGGAGTTAAAACGCGCAAAGTAGGGGTGCAATGCTTGCACCCAGGGTGCAATGCTTGTACCCAGGGTACAAAGCTTGTACCCAGGATTGATGAGGTTGGAAGACGATCGCAATTCACAGATAATTCGCTGGATTTACAGGTGTGCCATTTTTACGCACTTCAAAGTGAAGATGGGGACCGGTGGATAAACCTGTAGAACCCACAGCGGCGATCGCTTGTCGTTTTTTAACAGTTTGTCCTTCAAAAACGTATAACTGACTACTGTGTCCGTAAAGAGTACTTATATTTTTACCGTGGTTAATAATTACAGTTTTGCCATAACCACCGTACCAACCGGCAAAAATCACCGTTCCGGAATCAGCAGCACGGATAGTACTGCCATAACTACCAGCAAAATCCATACCAGTATGTAAGCGACGATACCCCAAAATAGGATGAGTTCGCCAACCAAAGGGACTACTGATTGGTGCATCACTGGGATATGCGAGAATACCACTCCCACGAATAAAGTTTCTACGGCTGCGGGCTTTGGCTGCGGCTTCTCTGGCTTTCGCTTCTGCAATCTTTCTTTGAATCAAAGCCGCAATTTGCTGTGAATCCTGATCTAACTGCGCTTGGGCTGCTTCTAAGGCATTGCGATCGCTATTGAGACGTCCAATTAAATCCTCTTGTACTTGAGCCTGTGTTTGATAATCGGCTTTTTGTGCCAATAATTGCTGACGAATGAGGGCAATTTCATTTTTTGTGGCTTCTACGTCGGTTTTTTGCTGATTAATCTGGTTTGCTTGTGCAGTCAGGTTTGCCAATATTTTCTGGTCTGCCTGATAAACTAACTTGAGGTTGCGACGACGACTGAGGAAATCATTGAGATTTTGACTTTGCAGTAAAACAGCCCATCCTTGATTCACTGGCGATTGTTGTAAAAAGCGCAACCTAGCAATTGTGGCTTCTTGCTGCTGTTGGTAGGAAACTTCCGCTGCTGCTAAATCTGCTTGTAATTGTTGCAAGCGCTGACTCGCCATTTCCAGTCGTTGTTCGCTATCTAGAATTTGGTTATTTGTGGTTTGAAGATTTTTCTCTAAACCACTCAGGCGTTTTTCTGCTTCTTGCTGTAAATTTTGTAAGCGTTTTTGCTCTTTATCTACATTTTGACGCTGCCGATCAATTTTTTGCTTTTCTTGTTGTAAATTTTCAATAGATTTAGATGCAATTACTGATGCAGCATCAACTGGCGAACTTGGTTTAAATACCCAAATAAACCAGAGAATACAGCACAATAGTAGATTTAACCAGAATAAAAATCTCTTTTTCCTTAACAATGGCGTTCCCATGCGGTGAAATTAACCACACCTGATTTATAAAGACCATCAGTATTATTCCCAGTTATTCCCAGTTATTAACAAAATTATTTGTCCCTATGTTCTGGTTACCAGCGTGACGCTGGTAACTAGGGGAGTTGAGGCTCTGCCTCCTGGTTATCCTTTTTGGAAGTGCAAGTTGTTAGTTTAACCCCAAATTGATGATGGTCTTGAAAATAGGGGGTTTAACTGGCAAAAAAACTCGCTTCGCTATAGTAAGGGGTTGAACTGGCAAAAAAACTCGCTTCGCTATAGGAAGGTGTTTAACTGGCAAAAAACTCGCTTCGCTATAGGAAGGTGTTTAACTGGCAAAAAACTCGCTTCGCTATAGGAAGGTGTTTAACTGGCAAAAAAACTCGCTTCGCTATAGTAAGGGGTTGAACTGGCAAAAAAACTCGCTTCGCTATAGTAAGAGGTTGAACTGGCAAAAAAACTCGCTTCGCTATAGTACAATACCGTTCAGTTAAGCCTAAAAACCAAAAATACCGTAGGTTGGGTTGTAGCTTGCTTCCCCGGAGGGGTGGGACGTAGGCGAAGCCTTCTCGGAGAGTAACCCAACAAAGTCCTGAAAATGTTGGGTTACTCTACGAGAAGCCTCCCGACCGTCGTCTACGCTATCGCTCTACCCAACCTACAATTCTCCTTAACTGAACCCTATTGCGCTATAGTAAGGGTTTAACTGCCAAAAAACTCGCTTCGCTATAGTAAGGGGTTGAACTGGCAAAAAAACTCGCTTCGCTATAGTAAGGGGTTGAACTGGCAAAAAAACTCGCTTCGCTATAGTAAGGGGTTGAACTGGCAAAAAAACTCGCTTCGCCACATAGCGATTTTCATTTGAATCAAATGCATTCTTGTGGGATGGGGATCCCTGCCCGTCCTAATACCAAATCAAAAAAGGTTTGCAAAATATCCAATTGTAGGGGCGCGGTTTCCGCGCCCCTACCAACCATGTGTCCCATTCTTTTTTCAAATTGGTATAAGTTCACCAATTCGCTTTGTATTTGTACACCCTCCACCGTAGACAGGTCGTGGCTTTTTTGTAAGTAGGCTCTGCCTACAACCGAAAACCGCGCTTAGCAAGGGTTTGATTGCCACAAAAACTCGCTTCGCTATAGTAATAAGGCAGGGGTAAACAACAAAAAACATTTTCATCCCTCCTGGTGTACCCAGTTCATGACGAATAGTTACCAATTACCAATTACCCATTACCCATTACCCATTTGTCAAATAACCCACGGAAAAAAAATGGCGATCGCTGTAATGGTGAAAGAGTAAGCATTGCAATTTTGCCCCTATACCGTGAAAAAAGAAGAACAAATGAGTCCAGGCAAAGGGATTCTCTTAACTACTTTGCTAATTCCCGGTTTAATAGTGTTAGGGACTTCTATTTACTTTTTTAACCGTGATTTCTCTTCCTTAGTAAGAGCGGAAAATTATGTAGAAAATTTGGTCAAACAGAACAGAGTCAGTAATAGACAGTTAGAATTTGCCTACCATCGTACTGTAGTTCATCGTATGAACGTCTTCAAGGATCAGGCTTGGGGTTTAATTGGAGGTGTAATTTCAGCCATTGGTATCCATGGATTGGTAACGATGAAGGAAGATAACAAAAAATCATAATTCGTAATTCGTAATTTAAGAATTAACTCATATCTTGCACCTGGGCTAAAAAGCGAGGCAGCGCGTTGCGGTGAGGTAGTGTGGTCTACTCTTCGAGAAGCCGCACTCTCAAAAGAAGCCGAGTGACCCTCGTCTACCGCGTCTATGGGGAGCCACTCTCGTGCGCGGGTTCCCCGCGTTGAGAGAAGTGGCGTGCCCTCCCCCATGTAGCTTGCTTCCACGTTGCGTTAGCTTCGGTGTAGGGTAGGGGTACAACTACCGTAGCTTGCTTCTCGCAGAGCGAGTACCCGGAGGGAGGTCTCCTCCGTTGTAGCGACTGCCGGGGTTTGTTGCAAATCTCTCAGTCTCAAAACCTTAATTTTTCGTTTAGAAACCCCGGCAGTCGCTTTAAGCCGGGGAACCCGTCCAACGCGCTGCCTCGCTTTTTTTAGTCTTGTTGAGAATGGTGCAAGATGTGTGTTAAGCTAAACCATATCTGATATGCATAATCGCTCATTACTGTATTTCTTGTGGGGTGGGCAAGGATGCCCAGTTCAAGATGCAGTTTAAATGTGGAACAGCTTATTAATTACGAGTTGTAATGAGTGGTTTTCCAGTTTTCCAAGTCAGCCAAAGAGCGATCGCGGTAACGTCCATACCGTTCTTGCTTATTTTTGATTTTTACCCCCAGTGATGGCAAAATACCAAAATTAGGCGGCATAGGTTGGAAATGCTTGGGTGAAGCACAACTGATAAATTCTAATAATGCTCCCATCATTGTGGTTCCAGGTAGACTCAAAGGTGCTTTACCCAAAGCTAATCTTGCTGCATTGGTTCCAGCCAACCAACCATCTGCTGAGGCTGCGGTGTAGCCTTCGGTACCAATTAACTGTCCAGCGGCTAACAATGTGGGACGCTGTTTAAATTGTAGGGTAGGCAGCATTAACTGGGGAGCATTAATAAAAGTATTGCGGTGCATTACCCCCAACCGGACAAACTCAGCATTTTCTAAACCAGGAATCATCCGGAATATCCGTTTTTGTTCTCCCCAACGCAGGTTAGTTTGGAATCCTACCATATTCCATAGTTGACCTGCTTTATCTTCTTGTCGCAACTGCACAACGGCATAGGAACGTTCTCCGGTGCGGCTATCGGTTAATCCCACTGGCTTGAGAGGACCATAACGCATGGTGTCTTCTCCCCGTCGTGCTAATTCTTCAATCGGTAGACAAGCCTCAAAAAATTTCGCCGATTCTCGCTCAAAATCCTTTAATTCTACCTGTTCGGCATTACACAATTCTTGCCAAAATCTCAGGTACTGTTCCTTATTCATGGGACAGTTGAGATAAGCAGCTTCCCCCTTGTCGTAGCGCGAGGCAAGAAAAGCAATATCATGATTAATCGATTCTCCCACAATAATGGGACTAGCGGCATCAAAAAAGCTCAGGTATTCCATCCCTGTAAAGCGGTGCAAATCTGCCGCTAAATCGGGACTAGTGAGGGGACCTGTGGCTAAAACAACAACTCCTTCAGGAATACTACTGACTTCTCCCCGACGTAGTTCAATCAGGGGATGACTAGCGAGAGTTTGGGTTAAATCTTGGCTAAATTGCCCCCTATCAACCGCTAATGCTCCACCTGCAGGCACTTGATGCTCATCAGCTTTAGCAATTACAATGGAACCAAGACGACGTAGTTCTTCATGCAAAAGTCCCGCAGCGCGATCGCTCGCCATTGCTCCAAAAGAATTGCTACATACTAATTCTGCTAGATGTTCTGTATGATGGGCACCACTAAAGCGTTGGGGACGCATTTCATACAGAATTACTGGTACTCCTGCTTGGGCAATTTGCCATGCTGCTTCTGTCCCAGCCAGTCCACCTCCAATCACTTGAATCGGTTGTTTATCCATCATCCATTGACCGTTAAAATTTATTTATATCACCTAATAGTCCACCAGATTAATTTTGAGGGTTTGTGGCACAGGCATCCTGCCTGTGCAGTAGTCAGGCAAGGATATCTAACCCACAAGTTATTATTTTATCCTGCCTGTGCAGTAGTCAGGCAAGGATGCCTAACCCACAAGTTATTATTTTTACGATCAAAATTAATGCGATAGACCAATAACAGTTCATGTCATTACTCCCTTTGGGATTCTAAGATTACCTATAAAAATTTCTCCCCCTCTTCCCCCTCTTCCCACTCTTCCCCCTCTTCCCACTCTTCCCCCTCTTCCCCCTCTTCCCCCTCTTCCCCCTCTTCCCCCTCTTCCCTCTCTTGGTCATCTGACTCAATTCGGTAATCTTCTAGCGGGAGGGGAGTAATTTTGAGGGGTTGCGCTTTTTTAGATCCGCGACTTTTACTTTGGGGGAGTTTGTGCTAACAGAACCCCAAATTTTCTCCAATTTCCTAAACAAGAGCTAAAATAGATATTTGTCAAGTTTTTTTGACGTTTATTTGCGGAAAACAAACTGTTTTAACTGTAGCAAACTTAATTAGGCAAAGTTATTAAAATCACAAAAAAACTAAAATAATGAGTGCAAATAGCCACCGTCAAATTGTAATTGGGGATGTACACGGTTACTATGAAGGTTTAATGACACTGTTGTCAGCGATCGCTCCCTGCTGTGACGACCAAGTTTACTTTTTGGGAGATTTAATTGATCGTGGACCCCAAAGTGCGCAAGTAGTAGATTTTGTCAAAAGTAATTCTTACAATTGTCTGCTAGGAAATCACGAGCAGATGTTATTAAATATTCTTAGTAACCAGCAGATTTCTACCCCTACCCTCCAAGCATGGCTTTATAGTGGAGGACAAGCGACACTTGCCAGTTACCAGCAAACCATTCCCGAAGAGCATTTAGAATGGTTTAAGAGTTTACCTACCCATCTTGACTTGGGAGATATTTGGTTAGTACATGCTGGTGTCGATCCCTCAATGCCTTTAGAAGAACAAACAGCCGATCAGTTTTGCTGGGTGCGAGAAGAATTTCACCGTGCAAAACAGCCTTATTTTGCCGATAAGTTGATTATTGCCGGTCACACCATCACTTTTACTTTACCTGGAGTAACTCCTGGAAAACTGGCACAAGGTGCAGGATGGCTGAATATCGACACTGGTGCATATCATCCCCGTAGTGGCTGGCTAACAGGGGTAGACATGACAAATCGCCTAGTTTATCAAGTTCATGTTTTCCAGAACCACCTGCGCACCTTATCCTTAGAAGAAGCAGTGATCAATGTTGAGCCAACTAAAATTGGACTTGTTGGTAGTCGACGACGTAGATAAGGTCACCCATTTACCCATTCACCCATTCAAAAATTAAATAGGGGACAACTAAATTACAGAACGAAACATTCTTTGATAAACCGCTTCATTCAAGCCATCACGACGATTGCTAGGTTTAGCATTAATTTGACTTTTCAATGCCGTAATTCGATCACTAGTTGCGGGGTGAGTACTCAAAAATGTTGGCATCGTTGAGCTTTTTTGCATTAACTTTTCCATAAAGCTAACCATACCTGACTGAGCATAACCAGCAGCTGTCAAACTTCTTAATCCCCTGCGATCAGCATCATATTCTGCCCGACGGCTATTGGGACGCTGATATGCGAGTTCTACACCAATCTGGACTAATTTACTTTCTTCGATACCTGCTACTTTAACCAAACCAGATGCGATCGCTCTCTTTCTCATCTGTTTTACTAAGTGTTTACCACCAATGTGACCGATTTCATGAGCCATCACGCTAGCTAGTTCCGCTTCATTTTTTGCGGCTTTAATTAAACCCGTATGGATATATACAAAGCCTCCCATAGTGGCAAAAGCGTTTACACTATCATCATCCACTACCTGGAAAGTATAAGTCAGATCTGGACGAGAACTATAAGGCACTAAACGCTGACCAATTTGCTTTATATAATTATTTACCTGGGAGTCCCGATAAAGTTTAACTTTACTATCCAGTAATTGTTTATTAATTTGCTTGCCGATGCTAATTTCTTGGCGATCAGATATATTAGAAAGCTGGACTACGGGGGTAACGACCTCAGCTCCCCTTAATAATAGCTTCCAAATCGAAATTGCCTGGGATGGCATGGGTGTACTTAAACACAACCCTATAGCAACTACTATGGAAATTAACGGATACAACCAGCGTCGGCGAAAACTACTGTAATTTAGAGATAAAATTTTCCAATTAATCATTATCCGGCTTTGGTAATTTTTTGGCAGAACTTAGAATTATTGGACGTATTTAGGTGTCCAGAGGTTGCATTCAGTAGCTATTGAGGAATATAGCGCTTTTCGGTTGAGTGTAGACGCAAAGCGGCTTCTCGTAGAGTGGTACACAATCAAACCTCACCCCGTCCTCAGGACACCCCTCTCCTTAGTAAGGAGAGGGGAAGGGGGTGAGGTTCCGACTGTATTGCACCCAACTGCAAACCGCTATATACAACATCTTTGTCTTAACATTGACAACTAAAAACAACAGTCATGATAAACTGTCTGACTATCCTCAGCAAAAGCTGGTTTGAATTTTCCTAAATTCAGGAACAATACCGCTTTTCCATTAAAACCTACAGTTACAATTACATCTTTCACTCTTGGAAAGGGAAAACTTGTTATGGCTATTTTAGATTCCAAAGGTCGCTTATTTGGTAAAATTAACATTCTT
The DNA here is from genome assembly GCA_030065825.1 of Nostocaceae cyanobacterium. Taxonomy (GTDB): domain Bacteria; phylum Cyanobacteriota; class Cyanobacteriia; order Cyanobacteriales; family Nostocaceae; genus JASJCY01. The sequence goes on from JASJCY010000086.1 coordinate 22,757, forward strand.
GATCTAGGTGCTGCCTTAGTAATTTTACTTGTTTTAGTAGGCATATTTTTATTTCCCGGAACCACTGGTTCAGTTGCTCAAGTTGGTTCGACAACAAAACCCGTTGAGGTGGATCTAGTAGTGCGGGGCTTAAATGTGCGTGACCCCCAAAGGTTAGCGGAACAAGGCTTTAAAGAAGGTGGTCAAACTAATGTGATTATTCGCAACCAACCCCATGGTCAAATTCCCATCAAATCCATTCAAGTATTTCGCCGAAAAGTACTTGTACCCCAGCCTGATGGTTCTATTAAAGAAGTAGATGATCCTAGAGAAAGTAGTTATGCTACCGATATGGTTTTGACCTTAGCAGGAAATGCCAACATTACTGAAACTGGTCCGGTTCTGGGGAACAGCAAAGTTAAAATTGGTACTACCTTTGAATTGGAAGGATTTAATTACAATTTCAATGCCAGTGTAATTGACGTGCGAGTTAAAGATAAGTAAGAAAATTAGTAGGGGATCAACCAATTTTAGATTTTGGATTGACGATTTTAGATTTAAGAGTTCCTGACCTCACGCAAGAAGTCTAATAAATATAAAACTCTGCTGAAATTCCAAAAACCGGGTTTCTTTTGGCATACATACTTAAATTCTCGGTTCTCCACCTATAGAAACCCGGTTTATTTAGTCTTTATCTTTGTATTCACAAACAGCCTCTTAGTAAAGGTAATATTCCTATTACTTATTACCCTTTACTTAATAAAGGCAAGAATTTCCTAATTAAGCCAATGGTGACTGCTGGTAATTCTAATTGTGGTGTCAATCCCACATTTTCTAATTCTTGAAAAGCCTTAATTGCCTGTGGGTTCATTTGAGCGAGACGACGACCAATTTCTGGTCCAGTAAATTGAGATTTTTGCCCCCAAATAATCGCTGTAGGGGTTGTTAGTTGTTCAATGTAAACTGATAAATCAAAACATAAGTCACCGCGCACAAATGACAATGCTGCATATTCCCCATTAGGCTGCTTGGCAGATTCCAAGTAAGCTGCGACAATTTCCTCATATACTCGATTTTCCATAGCAAATTGTCTTTTTTCTAAAAAGTTGCGAATACCCCCAGGGGTAGCAATCCCAGCACTGTAGAGTAAGCGATCAATTACCGGAGTACTGACTATTTGCGCAAATAAGCTACGGGAGTAGTTTTCTCCAAAGTCAGACAATCCCGCAGGTGTGGTGAGAATTAGAGATTTAAATAACTGCGGATTGGCGATCGCGACTCGAATCGTGATTGCTGCTGTCAGGGAAGACGCAATTACGGTTACTGGAGAATTACAAGTTTGTTCTAAAAATTCTCGAATTGTCGTTAAATAATCCTCGACTTGATAATTACGTACCGGATGTTCTGACCTACCCCAGCCAATCAAATCCGGTGCAATTATCTCATATTCGCTGGCAAATGCTGGATAAACTTTAGACCACTCATAAGCTGAGGAACCTCCTCCAAAGCCGTGCAAAAAAACTAAAGTTTCCCTATCTGTGCTGGCTGTTAACTCTTTTTCCCAGGGAGAATCAACCGCAGTATAGTATACCATTCTCCCTAGAGAGGTAATGACTGATTTTTGCTCAAATCCTAATGGTTGAAGCATAAGTATTTTTGATTACGGTACTCTCTCTGGATAACACACCCTACTGAGATTTTTCAAAAATCAAACCGGATTGCTATAGTAGCTGATTATAGAGGTTTTCGGTTGTAGGCGTACTCCTTCATCAGAACCCATAGGGTAGACTATACTGATAACTTGCACCATTCCCTATGTTCTGGTTACCAGCGTCACGCACTTACTCCTGTCCCGCTAGAAGATTAACTAATTGAGTGAGAGGGGGAAGAGTGGGAAGAGGGGGGAAAATTTTTATAGGTAATCTTAGAACACCGAAGGGAGTAACTAGTAGTTTGTACCATTAGTTTTGATGACTAGTTTTATAGTCATATTTATATGACTTTGACTATTAGACTGGGACTTATAGTCCCAGGTGGGTGTGATGGAAACGGGAACGAAATTAATAGGACAAACCACTAGTAGTTCACCACATTAGTTACGAGGGGTCACAGATCCCCGACTTCTTTAAGAAGTCGGGGATCGCTCACACCCGCGACTTGTCAAAATTAATGTGGTTGAGTACTAGTAGTTTGTACCATTAGTTTTGATGGCTAGTTTTATAGTCATATTTATATGACTTTGACTATTAGACTGGGACTTATAGTCCCAGGTGGGTGTGATGGAAACGGGAACGAAATTAATGGGACAAACCACTAGTAGTTCACCACATTAATTCTGCTGGGTAAAGGCTGGTAGGGGGAGAGGGGAACTTTTTGTTTTCATTACTAACCGGGCAAAGTTCCTTTCAATTGTAGTCAAAACTGTCAGTTTTAAGAAGAAAAATTGTACCATTTCAGTTGCTTATTTAGTTACTTGTAGTGACATTAATATAGCGCTTCCTAATCTGCTGAAGTACAAAAGGGCAGGCAAGGATGCCTACCCCACAATAATTTTAGTAATTTCATCTGTACTTCACCAGACTGAGAAAAGCTATAAACCCGAAAGCATTGATAATTAAAAATATAAATATTTGGGATTTTATTATTAGTAAATAGATAAAAAATAACCTAATTGTTATTTGCAAATTCCTAGTTCATAGGGGGCATCATTAAACTTCATTATTTTTCAGACTAAAGCTACTATTGTCTACCAAACCTCTACAACTAACGCGCTACATCATGTTTACGGTGCAGGGTAACAAGGGCAAAAAACTTTCCCCCTGAACCTATTGGGGGCTGGGTGTAAGAGTAGATTCTTTTTTTGCCTACCCGTCTAGGTATATGTGGTTCCACATTCTTCTAGAGTATGTGTGACGAAAGAAAACATGCCCTAGTTCCCACTCTTCAATTCTTATATTTGTGACAGTTTAGCAACTGGATTTCCCATGCTAGTGATCCCAAGATGCAGTAGATGAAGTGAATGTAAAATTACTGACTATATTGTAAATATTCAGTAATTTTTTTTATCAAAAAAAAACGTAGTTAAGGGTGAAAGCACTGTGATTATAGGCTTTTTCACGGTAAATAGTATTACTGAGGATAGAGGACTATAGCCTGATTTGTATGTTAGTCTATCAGAAATATCACCGATAGCTTTTAAAAATCATGAGAGCAAAAATGCTCGCCAAGATTTAAAGGGTGAATCTGATTATGTATACAGCAAAAGTAGCTTTCGATGTGGTTAACAATCCAATTTTTTTTATAAATATGTAAAAACGGGGTGTCATGATTAAGCTCGCTAGTCCTCAATCAAATACAGTGCCAAAGTGGGAAACTGCTAAATTTGCTGTTGACGAATTTGAGAGTCAAAAACAAATTTTAGTCTCGACTCAATCCAAAAAACAATCAACAAAAGGGGTAGAAAAAACACAGGAGGGAGAAACTACCTGTATTTGTTTGAAATTAGAAGACTTAAAATGCTTTGAAATCGTAGAAAGACAATATGAGAAATGGGGCGTTATTTTTAATAACTGTATAGCCATTCAGCCTTCCAACCCAGCCTTTCCACCCCATTCCGGTAAGATAGTATTCATGGGATCGCCTAAGAGTGGATTGTTAGAAGCAACTTTCTTACATCCGGTTAACTGTGTCAGAGCCTTTATTACTAGCTCCCAACGGTTAGTGCTATCGGCTTACGATCGCGATCACCAACTACTGGATCAAACTCTGCTTCCAGCAGGTAATCTTGCCAATTCTGACTCGAGTATGCCACCCAACGTCCTCTTATCCATAAAAGCAAATAACATCCACAGCGTTAGCTTTTGCGCGTTTGATGGTCAGTTTACCGTGGATGAGTTTAGTTTTTGCTTTTAATTTCTAAAATTTTAAAACACGGTGCTACAATCACAAGGAATTTCCAATTCCCAATTTTCTATTACCGATAAAAGTTATACATTTAGTTATACATTTATAGGTTAGTCATTATTTTCATTAATTTAGGAAAGCACCGTGGCACAGGCTTCGTTTTCTTGGCAGCAACTTATTCAGCAGCTCCCCAATTGGGCACTTCTAGAATTTAAGATTGGAGCCAAAAAGCAGCGAACTTTACAACGTTTTCGAGGTCCAGGAGTTGTTCTTTGGTTCCTGACAATCTTCGTTGCGATGATATTGTGGAACTGGAAACTGTTGTTAGCGATGAGCGTCGGTATTGGAATAATGCCATTAGTCTACTCAATGCATCAGTGGAGATGGCAACAAAACTGGTCTGAGATTCGTAGGTTTTTAAACAGCCCCAACAGCAGGCTAATTTTAGCCGTTATTAGCGGTGGGGTTGCATGTATAACTACTTATATAGCTACTGCTATTTGGGTTGATTCCAGTAGCCCCTGGATTGCTGCTGGAGCAATTTTGCAGGGTTTAGGGACTCTGTTGACTTTAATTTTATTGCTATGGCAAATTATCCACTTTTATGGAGAACGACAGGAAAACCACTTAGATGATTTATTGCTCAACTTAACAGCAGCAGATCCCCTCAAACGCTTACTTGCTGTACGACAGTTAACCAAACTTTTCCATCGGCAACGGGTTGACACCGTTACAGGGCAAAATATTGCTGAATGCTTGCGACTTCTTTTGACTAGGGAAGAAGAAGCAGGGATTCGTCAAGCAGCTTTTGAGAGTTTGCAAGCCTTAGAGCAGTTGCACGTATTTCCATCCAGCACTGCTATAAAGCTTGCACCTGCTAAAAGCAAAATCAAGCATCCTGTTTATGAATCAGTTGACTACTGATAATTTTTGATACAGTTTGCCACCACGAACTTGTACTACAGGATGATTGCATCGCCTTACTAGTTGTTCATCGTGGGTGGTAATAATTACCGTTGCTCCAAAATTGTTCAACTTCTGAAAAATTTGCAACACTTGCCAGGAATTATCTGGATCTAAATTACCAGTGGGTTCATCTGCCACAATTAGGGGTGGTGTGCCCACAATTGCCCGAGCAATACTTACCCGTTGTTGTTCACCCCCAGAAAGTTGATCGGGGAAACAATCAGCTTTAGCAAGTAACCCCACCAATTTTAAAGTTGCTTCCAAACGTCGTTGAATTTCCTTACGGGTATAGCCTTGAGCCAAGAGTACAAATTTGACATTTTCCGCCACAGTTCTTTGGGGTATCAATTTATAATCTTGAAAAACAATACCAATACGTCGCCGGAATATTGACAGGCGATCGCCGAATAACCTTGATAGATCGCAGCCGTCAACAAATACTTTGCCCAAGGTTGGCAACTCATGACCATAAAGTAGCTTCAAAAGGGTAGACTTACCAGAACCACTGGCTCCGGTGAGGAACAGAAAATCTCCTTTTTTGATTTCCAGGTTGACATCTACCAGAGCATGACAACCATTAGCATAGGTTTTGGTCACAGACTGCAATTGTACCATCGCCGCAGTACTAGCAGATGGCTGTTGTTCAGTTTCTGGCTGATGTAGTTGGAAACTTGGTTCAGTAGTTTTGTTTGCAATTAATACTGGCATTGTTAAATGTTTTTTGCACCGACAATTAAATTCCTCCAAAATAATGATTCCCAGGTAGAACCCGGGAATATCAAATCTAGAACTAAATTTTTTTACAAAGTTTTAGTTGTAAGTACTTAGTCAGTTGTTCTACGTAGAAAGTTATAAAGTTATATAGAGTAAGAGCAGGGCACCCAAAATCTATAAATGTATAAAATAATTTTACTGACTCAGTGCTTATACCAGATAATTTATTTCTTCCTATACCCTATATTTTTTTAATCTTTGTCTGACTCTGTGGCATTTTCGACAATACTATGGTAATTGTTGACCAATACAGGGTTTGGAAAATAAACGATAAACCAAGGCTTTACATGCAAATTCCGGTAAAGCCAACATCCGACGCCAGCGCCAAGGTTCTTGGTACAATCGATATAACCATTCCAAATTATGATTTGCCAACCACTTGGGAGCGCGAGTTTTTCTTCCCGACCAAATATCAAAACTACCACCTACCCCAATCCAAATTGCTTCGGGGCACAAATGACGGTTTTGGGCAATCCATAATTCTTGACGAGGTACTCCCAAACCGACCAAAATAACTTGCGGTTGTATTTGGGCAAGATTTTGCCGCAATTGCTCTTCTTGTGCGGTGGAATGGTAGCCACAATAAGTACCTACAATATTTAATCCAGGTAGTTGCTGCTGCCAAAATTCTGCTGCTTTAGCAGACACCCCAGGTGCTCCTCCATAGAAAAATACCTTAGCGTTTATTCCTGGTTGCCCAAGTTTTTCCAACATTGCTTCTGCCAGTTCAATTCCAGGAATTCGCCGGACTTTTTGTTGCAGCAGCAATTGTAAATACAGAACTATTCCCGCTCCATCGGGAATTACTAAATCAGCACAGCTAATGATCTGCGCTAGAATTTGATTCCGCTCTGCCTGCATAGTCATTTCAGCATTTAAAGTGACTACATGGGTTCCTAAACCTTGTTGCAGACGCTCTAGCAACCAGTCCGGATAGTCGCTCATGATATTAACGGGTAGTCCTAAGACTGAAATAGCTCTATTGTGTTTATGCATAGTTTATTTTTGCTTATCCTCACACCCTCTATTCTCATTCAGGTAGTTTATCAAATTAATTTCCAGATGCTCATGATTTTTATGTTGTTTCTTTATATCTAATAAATTAATATCTCACTGTTACAAATTAACTAAATTTCTTCACTGAGATGATTATCAGACCATTTAATACACAATATACTGATTTATTTTTCATTATTGTTTGATGTTTTTAATCACACTAGAAAATAACTTATATCCCTGTAGTCACTCTATCTAAATGGTAATGGATCATGATTAATAGGAACATACAATTATCAATTATTTATTATCTATTCCATTGGCAAATCCAGGGGAATTACTCGATCTCCTGTAATTCCATCTCTAGATTATGTCCTTAGGTAGAAGTCAAAAGCACCGTGAATATGCATATCAATAACAACAGTCTGGTTTGCATATAGCAATCCGGTTTGATCTTTGAAAAATCTAAGTAGAGTGTGTGAACCCCTGATTGACTGACAAATCTTTTTGATGTAGCTTGGGTTACTCTGCTCAAAGCCGCTGTTGCGTCTACATGCTACCCCTCCGGGGAAGCAAGCTACAACCCAACAACCGCAACCGATTGCGTTGGGTGGAGGGGCTACGA
>JASJCY010000302.1 GCA_030065825.1 Nostocaceae cyanobacterium
TAAATGGGTCGAGGCGGGTAGGACTGTTTGAACCAGTCAAAGCCCCTTTGGGGCAGAACTAGAGTTGTGAAGCACGTCTTTAGACTGCTGAACAACAACAGTTCGGAATCCTGGTTTTTTCAAAGCCAGGAGAGTTCAAATCACGTCTGGAACAAGGGTTCTGGTTGACGCATAGACCCCGTCCTTAAGGACGGGGTCTTATTAGGCTGGGGGGATTGAGAACAAGAAGTATTTTTCAGTATGATAGTATACTGTGTAAACATCAACGCCTATTACCCCTAATACCTGATTGCGAGTAGCAAGATTCCCCCAGCATTCACATCCATGAAAAGTCCTGCCAAAAACCCGCTGCGAATTTTATTTTTACATCCCAATTTTCCAGCGCAGTTTCGCCACCTGGCTACGGTTTTAGCCAAAGATAATAACTACCAGGTTGTGTTTGGTACAAATCGCCGTGAGGGGAAAATGACGGGGGTTTACAAAGCTATTTACGAACCTTCCCGGGAAGCTTCTGCCCACACCCACCACTACATCCGCAATCTGGAAAATGCGGTGCTGACGGGACAAGCTGTATACCGCATGGCAGAAAAGCTAAAGGGGCAAGGTTTTATACCAGATATAGTTTATGGTCATTCTGGCTGGGGTCCAACTTTGTTTATTAAAGATATTTTCCCGAAAACAGAATTAGTATGTTATTTTGAGTGGTTTTATCATGCCCACGGTTCTGATGCTGATTTTGACCCCAACGAACCGATAAACCCTAACGATGAATGCCGAATTCGGGTGAAAAATTCACCGATTTTGCTAGACTTATGCAGTTGCGATCGCGGTCTTTCTCCTACTAATTGGCAGCGTCAACAATTTCCGCCAGAGTTTCACAGTAAAATTACGGTGCGTCATGATGGTGTTGATACTCAATATTTCCATTCCCAGCCAGGGGCAAAGTTAGTCTTGCCACGTATAAATCTTGATCTTTCCCACGTGGATGAATTGGTAACTTATGTGGGAAGGGGAATGGAACCTTATCGGGGTTTTCCCCAGTTTATGGAAGCGGTGGCACTAATTCAACAGCGACGACCTCACACTCATGTGGTAGTTGTAGGGGAAGATAGGGTAGCATATGGGAAAAATCTCCCCGATGGCAAGACTTATAAGCAATTAATGCTAGAAAAATTAGATTTGGATTTATCTAGATTGCATTTTACTGATAGGCTTCCTTACTCTGAATATCTCCAGGTTTTACAAGCTTCTTCGGCACATATTTATTTAACCCGTCCCTTTGTCTTATCTTGGTCAATGTTAGAGGCAATGGCAACGGGATGTTTGTTGGTAGCTTCTGGGACTCCCCCTGTGTTGGAGGTAATTGAGGATGGGGTAAATGGACTATTGGTAGATTTCTTTTCTCCCCAGGAAATTGCCAATCGGGTGGATGAAGCATTGGATAATCCTGAGGATATGATGGGAATTCGTACCCAGGCAAGAGAAACAATTGTTCAGAATTATGATTTAGCAACGCTGTTACCCCAGCATTTGGATTGGTTTTTAGGTGAGAAAAAGCCTGTGAAGTCGAAAGGGTTTGGTAATGGGTAAATGATAAATGGTGTCTGGTTAGTAGAGGGATGGCATCCACAATCTCTCAACCTATAAAGTAATTTGACTGAGGCTGTGTCTTTACTGGGTTACCTTTAAGATTTGCAATACTCCCAGAGGACATCGTCAAGAGTTCCCTTTGAATCAAAATATGATGTCCTCATCGATATGTCCGTTGCTATAAGTACTATTTTTGACAATTATTGCAATGGTCTAGACAGAAATTTTAAAATAATATTGCATATTGTGAAAATTAAGTTATAAATGATTTATAGATGTTAGGACAAACAATTGAGTTCGTAGTCCAAATACCGTAAATCCAACCACGTAAATCTACTTAGCAAAACCTTGAATTCATGCCAATTTAAAATAAAACTTCACATATGTTTTTCTTTGGTAAATTAAGGGTATCGAGGTTTTTTAGTAAGTAAAAATCATGAAATAAAAGATATATTTTATGTAGATAAATCAGCATTAATTTCAATCCTAAAGATGAAACAATGATTTGATTCATTGACGGGGTAAGAAAGCTAATTAAGATTTTTTGCTATTTATCCATTGGCAACAACTATGAACTATTATATTCAAAAATCTGTTTTAATGCCGTGGATAATTTATTAGGTACTATTATCAAATTTACATTGCTATCATGGTAATAGCACAATAAAAATATCAAACTAAATCTAGGACAATAACAATATATAAATAGAGAAAGGTACAGGCAATGCAAACACAACAAATGGTCACAGAAAATAATATTGAAGTAGCAGCTTGGTCAGCACTAGAAAAGTCAATCCTCTACTACAAAGGACGTCCTGTTGGTACATTGGCTGCAGTGGATGAAACAGTAGATGCACTTAATTATGACCAATGTTTTATTCGGGATTTTGTCTCTTCAGCCTTACTTTTTTTAATTAAAGGTAGAACTGATATTGTTCGTAATTTCCTAGAAGTTACGTTAAATTTACAAACAAAAAAAGACCAATTCAATGCTTACAAAGCAGGTCGAGGTTTGATACCAGCCAGCTTCAAAGTTATTTTCAAAGATGGGAAGGAATATTTAGAAGCTGATTTTGGCGAACATGCGATCGCTAGAGTTACCCCAGTAGATTCTGGTTTCTGGTGGCTGATTTTGTTGCGTGCTTATGTGGTGGCAACAAAAGATTATTCCTTGGCATATGAACCAGATTTCCAAGAGGGTATCCGCTTAATTCTAGAACTAAGTTTGGCGATGCGGTTTGATATGTACCCAACGCTGTTGGTTCCTGATGGTGCATGTATGATTGACCGTCGTATGGGTATTTACGGTCATCCCCTGGAAATTCAGTCTTTATTTTACGCGGGATTGCGGGTAGGACAAGAATTGCTAATTTGTGAGGGTAATGAAAAATTAATCAGCGCTATTGACCATCGTTTAGCCATGCTTAGGGCTCATATTCGCAAGCATTATTGGATAGATTTACATCGTCTAAATACCATTTATCACTACAAAGGAGAAGAATATGGTAAAGAGGCAGTAAATCAATTCAATATATACATAGATTCAATACCTTATTCTCAATTAGAAAAGTGGCTACCCAAACAAGGTGGTTATTTTGCTGGTAATGTGGGACCATCCCGACTAGATACTCGTTTCTTTGCCCTGGGAAACCTGATGGCAGTGATTTCCGACTTGGCTAGTGAAGAACAGTCCCAAGCCATTATGACTCTAATTGAGAAGCGATGGACAGACTTGGTGGCAGATATGCCGATGAAAATTACTTTCCCAGCATTGGAAGATGAAGAGTATAGAATTGTCACTGGTTGTGACCCCAAAAATATCCCCTGGTCTTATCATAATGGTGGCAGCTGGCCTGTTCTTATGTGGATGTTGGCAGGGGCTTGCTTGAAAACTAATAGTATGTGTATAGTAGAAAGAGCGATTACTGTTGCACAAGCACGATTGTGTGAGGATGAATGGCCCGAATATTATGATGGTAAAACAGGAAGACTAATTGGCAAGCAAGCTAGAAAATATCAAACTTGGTCTATTACTGGTTTTTTACTGGCAAAAGAACTGATGAGAAACCCAGAACAACATTTACCATTAATCAGTTTTGAACCATTTAGCCCTAAACAGGTATCTCGTGTTTGCGAGTTTGAAATCAACAGCTTTGATGTTTAAGTAAGTACAACTAAAGAGGTTTCACTGGATTTGAGATTTTGGATTTTGGATTGAATAAGTTAAAATCCAAAATAGTTTTACCCATTCCCAACCCCCTCACCCCTAACCCCTCACCCCTAACCCCTCTCCCAATGGGAGAGGGGAAAATTGCATAGAATTTATATAAAAAGATAAAAGTAAAATAACACACATCTTGCACTTGGGCTAAAAACCGGGTTTCTAAACGAAAAATTAAGGTTTTGAGACTGAGAGATTTGCAAGAAACCCGGTTTTTTCAGTCTTGTTGAGAATGGTGCAAGATATGAGATAAACAACCATTTAAGATGATTCTAAGGAAAGAGGAAAGGGAGATGATCGCTTATTTGCGATCGCCTGCTGCAATTCGAGAAAGGTGCGGGTTGTTGTTTGATTTGATGCTGTAGGGGAAGTCGCAGCATTTTAGTTGCGATTTGGGGAAGTTAGAGGAAGTAGCGAATTATGTCATACAAGTCACAAGGGAGAGTTATCCCCATGACTGACATCTTGCACCAAAGTATGAATACTGATTTTTGATATTGTTAATAAACATATATTTTTATCAATAACACGAAAAACAAGGGTTTATAGCCTGCGTAGGCAGGCTTTGTTTGTATGGTTCCTCACCCTTATAGGGTGCAGGTGCAAGATATGAGATGACGATGTTCCCTTTCACAGTCGCTGCTGACATTTTCAGGTTGGGGAGATTATAGTTGAATAGCCTACCCTCTCAGTGATTATTTTGGATTGCATTGCCACTACTGTGCGGGAAAAGTTGGGTATGAGTAGTGAGGAATTACCTTTGGTGAAAATCCTTCAAGGTGGAACTTGGTCAGCGGGACGGAAAATTGCTGCACAGTTGAGTACGGGTGGTGTTCTTCCTATACAGATAGACAGTGATGGCAAGGTATTTTAAATGAAAAAGAGGAATATTAATCAAACTTATGGCAAATCAATATCATGTTGATGTACTCAAAAAAGGGGTAGATTATTGGAATCAGTGGAGAAAAAAGAACCCTAATATGATTCCAGAATTACAAGATTTTAATTTCAGTGAAACCAGCTTTAGTACCAACTTTTATAAATATGATTTAAGGAAAGCTAACTTAGCTAGAGCCAACCTTTATAAATGTGATTTAAGTGGAGCTAACTTAGAAGGAGCCAACATTTATTGTTCTAATTTAAATGAGGCTAAATTAATCGGCACTAATCTTAGTGAATCTAATTTAAATGAAGCTCATTTATTCAAAGCAGAGCTTATTTAATCTACTTTAATTAGAGCTAACTTAGAAAAAGCCTGCTTAATAGATGCCGATATTTATTACTCTGATTTAAGCCAAGCTAACTTACAAAAAGCTAATTTATATTTTGCTGATTTATATAAAACCATTCTCAAAGAAGCGGATTTACATGATGCAAAATTTGATTATGCAAAATTTGATGAAACCGATTTATCTAATGCAAAAGGCTGGTCTGTACCAGAAGGTATTAAAATCAGGACTTACGCAACTGGCACATTTACCCTAAAACTGTCACATAGTAGTGATTTATCTATAATGCCTATAAATCAAGGAACATAGAGTTTTATTTCAAATTGAAGTATGTGTGCCAGTTACCAGAAT
>JASJCY010000087.1 GCA_030065825.1 Nostocaceae cyanobacterium
TAGTTGAAAGCAACAGTTTTTGTGTAGAATCAAATCCCTACTATAGGGAAGCGAGTTTTTTCCAGGGTCAAACCGTTAGTTGAAAGCAACAGTTTTTGTGTAGAATCAAATCCCTACTACAAGGAAGCGAGTTTTTCCAGGGTCAAACCGTTAGTTGAAAGCAACAGTTTCTCTGTAGAGTCAAATTCTGACTATAGGGAAGCGAGTTTTTTCCGGGGTCAAACCGTTAGTTGAAAGCAACAGTTTTTGTGTAGAATCAAATCCCTACTATAGGGAAAGGAGTTTTTCCAGGGTCAAACCGTTAGTTGAAAGCAACAGTTTTTGTGTAGAATCAAATCCCTACTATAGGGAAGCGAGTTTTTCCAGGGTCAAACCGTTAGTTGAAAGCAACAGTTTTTGTGTAGAATCAAATCCCTACTATAGGGAAGCGAGTTTTTTCCAGGGTAAAACCGTTAGTTGAAAGCAACAATTTCTGTGTAGAGTCAAATCCCTACTACAAGGAAGCGAGTTTTTTAACCTGGAAACTGCTATCAATTCGGCATCAACTAATTGCAAAGGGAAGAATCTATGGAATTTGCCTGATTAACTGGTGTTACAGAATTTATCTGATTGTTGGGGAATCTTCTTGGTCTTCCTGGTTTACGTTTATGGCGCTGGTTAATAGACTTTTCACTAGCAATTGCCAATTCTTCTGGAGTACATTTAAGCAATCGTAATGCGTCTAAATATTTTTTAGGAGTCATTGTAGGCTCAGTACGACCAGCTTCCCAATTACGGACACTGGTTTCACTAATTGCAAGCCTGAATGCAACCTCTGCACGGCTAAGTCCAGCCCGTTCTCTCAGGACTTGCATATCCATAGTTTTTATACTCCTTATTGTAGAACTATTATTATGGGTTTATTAAATCAATTGACCTGAGGGTGGCAATTGAAAATATTTTCTTAACTATAATTATTTTATAAGCTATCCTATCCTCGAATGGCAATGGTGAACAAAGGCAGGGAATAGGGAATAGGGAATGGGGAATAGGGAATGGGATAATAATCTCACGCCCAGATACCAAAACAGACCATTTTGCAAGTAAATATTAAGTCTATGGGTGTAGGTCCAAACCGGGTTTCTATGGGTGGAGTATCGAATCCGCATCGTACTTAGTCTCAAAGAAACCCGGTTTCTTGGGTCTTAAGGTTTACTTTATAAACAACCTCAAAGACCTCATTGCTTGTGCCTAGGGTATCTGATGCGCGAGATTAAACAAGTATCGTCACTATGGAATTGTCTGATTTCAAATATGAACCTTCTGGTTTAAGCCAACCACCTAGCTGCATCTTTGGCGTGGTAGGTTAAAATCAAGTCAGCGCCAGAACGTTTAAAACTGGTTAGGGTTTCCATTACCACTCGTTGTTCGTCAATCCAACCGTTAAGGGCAGCAGCTTTAACCATAGAATATTCACCAGAAACATTATAAGCAGCAACAGGCACGTTACAAGCTTGCTTGACTCGCCAAATAATGTCCATATATGCCAAAGCGGGCTTGACCATCAACATATCAGCACCTTCAGCTAAGTCCAACTCAATTTCTTTAATTGCTTCTTGGGCATTACCTGGGTCCATTTGATAGGTGCGGCGATCGCCAAATTGGGGGGCTGATTCTGCTGCATCGCGAAATGGTCCGTAGTAAGCGGAAGCATATTTAGCAGCATAGGATAAAATCGGCGTATCTTGGAATCCGGCTTCATCTAAGCCTGCACGAATAGCTTGGACAAAGCCATCCATCATTCCCGAAGGTGCAATAATATCAGCTCCAGCTTTAACTTGGGAAACGGCTGTTTTCTTTAATAATTCTAGGGTGGGGTCATTTAATACCCTTCCTGTTAAGTCACCAACTTCTAAATAACCACAGTGACCGTGACTGGTATACTCACATAAACATGTATCAGCAATTACAATTAAATCTGGTACTGCTTCTTTAACTGCGGTGGCTGCTTGTTGAATCATGCCACAATCGTGCCACGCACCAGTAGCTTCTACGTCTTTATTTTCAGGAATTCCAAATAGAATAATCGCGGGAATTCCCAAGTCATAAACTTCTTTTGCTTCTTCTACTATTTTGTCTACCGAAAGTTGAAAAACTCCCGGCATAGATTTAACTTCCTTGGCTATTCCCTCACCTGGAACGGCAAACAATGGGTAAATTAAATCACTAGTTGTCAGAACTGTTTCACGTACCATCCGACGTAGTTGGGAATGAGTACGAAGACGACGGGGACGATGAATGGGAAACATAAATTTTTGTAAACCTTAGAAACTCAAATGGACGAAACACAAAGCGTCACAAAAAAAGGCAAAAAATGCCTTTATTCATACAGACTACAAGCAGCGCTTAACTTTCCTCAGTCCCACTGCTTGTGAAGTTGTGGGGCAATTTTTTATTGTACAGGTTGATGGGTTTGAACTCTAGACTATATAAATAAAAACAAGTTGAAAAATTTCATATTTGTAAATACTAAATGGTAAATGGTAAAAAATGACATGGTATGAATTTGATTTGTTAAACTAAGTAAAAATGTCTTGCAAAGATAGAGATTTTCTATTAATAACGCCGGCATTGCTGAATTCAGGGATGAATATGACTGGGGTAGACCGGAGTGCCTTTTTGGTGAAATATAGAAAACGGGCAGGGATGCCCCGCAGTCGCTACAACGGGGGGTAGACGACGGTCGGGAGGCTTCACTCTCAAAAGAAGCCGCACTCTCCGAGAAGCCTCGCTCCGCTCGTCTACCGCGTTTACGGAGAGTACCCCAACGCCAGTTCACTCAACGCTCTTAACCCGCGCACGTGACTGGCTCCGCAATGCGCTGCTCTCCGTTCCACAAACCAAGATGCCCATCCCACGACGAACACAAAACCATGAAAATCATCCCGCTGAGGCGTCAGCGTCACTTCTGGCAGGTATGGGTAACTTTTAACTAATATTGGGCAGTTAATAGATAACAAATAGATCACAAAAGATGTATGCTAGGAATATTTTTGTTTTTTAACTATTAACGACCATTAAAAACTTGGTAGCAAGGAGTTGCAAGCAACCTTATTGATACTTATAGGTTAACAAATGTCAGGGAAGGAGTTATGTGATGAATAGGTCAACAGAAGGATTTGATAACTAGAAGATGCGGAAAATGTAAGGATAACGGAAGGGTTTATCGGGGTTACCAAGCACGCTGAAAAGTGCCCAAATTGTCAAGCCCCAATGCAGCAAAAACCATAAACCTGCTAATGGTACAAGTAACCCCAAGGTGATAGAAATTAAAACTCCCAGAATCAATCCATACAACCAGACATTAAAGTGGAAATTAATCGCTTCTATGGCATTGTCTTTGACAACAGGATCGTTACTGATAAATAGTATAGCTATTGGCAAACCAATAGATATTAAAGTAGAACTGAAAAAAATCGCTCCATGACACAGTGCTGATAAAAGCTTACGCTGATCCGTGTCGTACATTCTCTTATCCCCTCGGTGTGTAGAACTATTGATTATATTACCGTTGATATTCAAAATCGATGGTGTACAACCTTGTCTTAATATTAAAGGACTGCCTATACCTGAAAAAAGTTAAATTAAGTTAAGTTAGATCACCAGCAAACAAATACTCTTATGTCAACTGAACTTCAGACAGAAATTCATCAGGCGGTTGAAAGCCGTCGCAATTTTGCAATTATTTCTCACCCGGACGCAGGTAAAACTACCCTCACAGAAAAGTTACTTTTATATGGAGGTGCAATTCACGAAGCAGGGGCAGTAAAAGCCCGACGGGCACAGCGGAAGGCAACTTCTGACTGGATGGCAATGGAACAACAAAGAGGTATTTCTATTACCTCTACGGTATTGCAGTTTGTATATCAAAATTGCCAGATCAATTTGTTAGATACCCCCGGACACCAAGATTTTAGTGAAGATACCTATCGTACCCTAGCGGCGGCGGATAATGCGGTAATGCTAATTGATGCCGCCAAAGGTTTAGAACCCCAAACCCGGAAGTTATTTGAAGTCTGTAAACTGCGGGGTATTCCTATTTTTACATTTGTCAACAAACTCGACCGTCCGGGGCGGGAACCTTTAGAATTATTGGACGAAATTGAGCAAGAATTAGGTTTACAGACCTATGCGGTAAACTGGCCTATAGGCATGGGTGATCGCTTTAAAGGGGTATATGAACGCCACGAGGAAAAGATACACCTATTTGAACGTACTGCCCACGGTAGCCGGGAAGCATTAGATACGGTAGTTGATTTAGGGGATAGCAAAATTGAGGAATTGCTAGAACAAGACCTCTACTATCAACTGAAAAATGATATCGAACTTCTAGATGGGGTGGGACCCGCACTGGATTTAGAGTTGGTACATCAAGGGAAAATGACACCGATTTTCTTTGGTAGTGCTATGACCAATTTTGGTGTGGAACTATTTCTCAAATCCTTTCTAGATTATGCCCTCAAGCCTGGTTCCCATAACAGTACCGCTGGAGATATACCTCCCACCTATCCAGAATTTTCGGGATTTGTGTTTAAATTGCAGGCGAATATGGACCCCAAACACCGCGATCGCGTGGCTTTTATTCGTGTTTGTACTGGCAAGTTTGAAAAAGATATGACTGTAAATCATGCCCGTACTGGTAAGGTTGTCCGTCTGTCTCGCCCGCAAAAACTGTTCGCTCAAGAACGGGAATCCATTGATGTGGCTTATCCCGGCGATGTCATTGGTTTGAACAATCCGGGGGTTTTTGCTATTGGAGATACAATTTACACTGGCAAAAAATTGGAATATGAGGGAATTCCTTATTTTTCTCCAGAGTTATTTGCCCAGTTGAGAAACCCCAATCCTTCTAAATTTAAGCAATTCCAAAAAGGAGTTTCTGAATTAAGGGAAGAAGGGGCAGTGCAAATTATGTACTACGTGGACGAATCCAAACGCGACCCAATTCTGGCAGCGGTGGGACAATTGCAATTAGAGGTAGTACAGTTCCGCTTACAAAACGAATATGGGGTAGAAACATTGTTAGATGTATTACCCTATAGTGTTGCTCGTTGGGTTGATGGTGGTTGGGAAGTTCTCTCGAAGTTGGGACGCTTATTTAATACCACAACTGTTAAAGATAGTATGGGACGCCCAGTGTTACTATTTCGTAATGAATGGAATTGTCAGCAATTACAGCAAGACCATCCTGAAATCAAATTGAGTGCTATTGCTCCAGTTGTAGCTGGTATTCAGCCAGTAGATGTTTAAATTTGGTAATTGGTAATGGGTAATGGGTGCAATAGTCTCGTTTCCAGTTTCTAGCTGGAAATGCAACCTAGGTGGCTCTGCCACCGTCAACAAGAACACCATCAACAAGAAAAAGTGTCATCCAAAACAGCATTCGGTGGCTTCAGCCTTGGAACGAGATAAGGTAATTGGTAATTGGTAATTAGTAATTGGTAATTGGTAATTGGTAATTGGTAATTGGTAATTGGTAATTGGTAATCGGTAATCGGTAATCGGTAATCGGTAATCGGTTAGGAATTATGTAACTGGCGTTATATTTTGCTCGTAGTAAGCGTAAATCGCTTATTTCGGGGACTAAAGTGCCCACTACAAGCTTGCATTTACCATTTATACTCCCAACGGCTAAAAACTTAACTTTTCGTAGGTTGGGTTGTAGCTTGCTTCCACGGAGTGGTACGAAGTGTAGACGACCGTCGGGAGGCTTCTAGCAGAGTAACCCAACAGCAAGTAGGTTTTTGTTGGGTTACCCTACACCGAAGGCTACCCTACGGGTTGCGCTTGCGGTACGCCTACTTACCTCAAACACCACTTCCTAAAACGGAGGGAAAAGCAACGGAGTGGCTCCCCAACCTACAATCATTAATCCGTTTAGAGTATACCTAATTTCTTGTACGCCAGTTGACAAGATTTTGCCTCAATATGGGTAAGTTAAAGCAAACAGGAGTGCAGAATTTCTATGTCTTCACATCCCCCATCCTCTCTAGAGGCTGGTTTAGCTGCTCTGAAAGCAGAAGATTACTCTAGCGCTATCCAGACTCTAGAAGCAGTTGTTAACAAGGAAGGCTCAAATCCCGCTGGGTTGCAAGCTCAAATTGGATTAGTTGTGGCTTATTCCCGTCTTGGTAATCTTACCCAAGCGATCGCTCTGTGCGAAACTCTCACCCAAAGCAGTAATTCCCAAGCCAAACAGTGGGCAGATGGCACTTTGAAGAAGTTAATAACCCGTCACCAACGTGCAAATCCTCCCCAAAAGGATGTTACGGGATTTGTTCCCTTAGAGAATGTATCCCCACCTCAAACCCCAGCAAAGCCGCAAACCGAGTCTAACCCACCCAAACCAGTAGAAACTCCAGCAACCAGTAGTACTGATTCTTCCCCTCCTCAAAAAACAGCTAGTAATCCCATACCCCCTGGAAATCCCCCAGCTAGAAAAGTACCAGGTATAAATTGGCAACATGCTCCCCGTGCCAAAATTTGGCAACCACTACAGCCAATTAGTTTGATACCGTTGCGGCTGCTGGCTGTGTTCACCTTTATTGCTTTATTTTGGGTGATTCGGGAACTGCTAAAGTGGGGGATGGGATTTATCAACCATATATTAGTCAAACTACCCTTTGTTAATCCATTACAATTTTTATACAACGACCCTACGAATTTTTTAGTAGTTTTACTGCTGTTCGCTATCATTATTTCACCGTGGTTGCTGGATTTCCTCTTAGGAAAATGGTACGGTCAAAGGCAGTTTGATAAAGACGCTTTAAATACCCACAGTCACGAAGCAATTCGGGTATTACATCGCTACAGTCAACAGCAGGGTTGGGGCTTTCCACAGCTAAGGATTTTGCCCATTTCAGCCCCAATATTACTCTCCTATGGAAATCTACCCCGGACTGCCAGAATTGTAGTTAGTCAGGGATTATTAGAACAATTGGCAGATGATGAAATTGCTGTGATCTACGCCACTCAGCTAGGGCATATTCGTCACTGGGATGTTGGAATTATGTCCTTGGTATTGGTGGTGACGATTCCGACT
The DNA here is from genome assembly GCA_030065825.1 of Nostocaceae cyanobacterium. Lineage (GTDB taxonomy): Bacteria > Cyanobacteriota > Cyanobacteriia > Cyanobacteriales > Nostocaceae > JASJCY01. Next base: position 7,082 of record JASJCY010000087.1, read on the forward strand.
TACAAGCTATATCAACAACTTTCCAGTTGGGGAAATAGAATCTCATTCCGGTTTGGGCAAAGTATAGTCGCAGCTATTGCCAGTTTGGTGTATATCATTTGGTGTTTTTTCACTGGCACCGCTTTGTGGTTGTCACAGCTACGGTTGTACTATAGCGATCATCTTGCCTGTTCAATTACTGGTAATCCCAACGCTTTAACCCGTGCTTTACTTAAAATTGCCATGGGTATTGCTAAGGATATCGAAAAACAAGAACACACCACTTGGCAGTTAGAAAGCCTAAATATTTTAATGCCAGTGGGTTTTGGGCAAAGCATCTGTTTAGGCAGCATTATCAATTATGTTGGCGTTGAATCCTTCTTGATGTGGGATTACCTTAATCCCTATCGCTACTGGTTTAGCATCAATAATACCCATCCTTTAATGGGCGATCGCATTCAACGTATTTGTAAAATTGCTCGTCACTGGCATTTAGATACAGAAATTAATATCGAAAGTCAACAGTCTTTAAAGTTAAAGCCCCAAAGTTTCTTGTTGTATATTGCCCCGTGGTTGGGAATTCCCCTAGGGTTAGCATTTGCATTTTTGATGTGGTTGGGTTGGCAAACTGCTTTTGCCCTCAAGTTGTTAAACTTAAAATGGATCTACGATGATTGGTCTTTTGTCATAGGTTTCTTGCTAATTGGTATTAGCATCGGCACCCTAATCCGGATTAATTTTTTCTTCCCGGATATCCAGTCCGCAACGGTACAAACTGAGTCACGTTTACCTGACTTGGTTACTAACCCAGCCTCCCTCCCCATTAATAGTACCAGCGTGCGTTTGGTGGGTACACTTGTTGGTCGTCGGGGTACTAGTAATGCCCTGGGACAAGACTTAATCCTCCACTCTGGCAAGGGCTTGGTGAAGTTACACCACGTTTCTTGGTTGGGTCAGTCTTTACCTCCCCAAGCATGGATTGGTCGCCAGATTACTGTCACTGGTTGGCTGCGACGGGGTGCTACTCCTTGGATTGATATTCAAACTCTCAAAACTCAAGCTGGTAAAACCATTAATAGTCCTCACCCCATTTGGTCTACTGTTTTGGCAGTAGCTGCAACCGCATGGGGGTCATACCTTCTTTTAAAATCCTAGGCTTTAGAGATTGGGGATTGGGGATTGGAGATTGGAGATTGGCGATTGGGAAAAATAAATATAGGGGTAGGTTGGGTTGTAGCTTGCTTCCCCGGAGGGATGGGATGTAGGCAAAGCCTTCTCGGAGAGTAACCCAACAACCAAAAACTTTAGCCTTGTATCCTATGCAATGGCAGGAGTTGGTGAGAAGCCCACACTGTAATCTCTGATGAGCGTGTGGGAGTATGTCACTATTGTTGGGTTACTCTACCCTTCACCGAACGCCTCACGGCGAACGAGAAGCCTCCCGACCGTTGTCTATACTTCGTTCTACCTAACAACTTGTACCATTCTCAATAAGAGCCAGAGGTCTCTATGTTCTAGTTACCAGCGTGACGCTAGTAACTAGGGGAGTTGAGGCTCTGCCTCCTGGTTATCCCTAAGGAAGTGCAAGTTGTTAGTTCTACCCAACCTACATTTATTTTTCTCTTCCCAGAGTGCTACAAGAGGGTTAGCAATAGCTAGCCAAAACCTTGGACAATGTTGTACTATCTTGGTTAAGATACTCGTCCCTTCCAGCAAGGCTTACCTTAGATTAGGAAACACCACTGGTCTCATAGGATGAGTTGAATATCAATACCAGCGTTGACAGCGCTCCCATGGTCAACCTTCACAGGTCGGAGTTTTCGGACAATGCCCTGTGTAGGAAGCCCCTTAGGCACTTTGGGTAGTAGGTGAAAGTCCTACTGGGAATCCTAACGTAGCCGTTATCGTCAGGTCATTGTCCAAGCTTGGGTAATGTTTTTTTAACGGTATGAAATAATGACGCGACTCATCCGGGACTTCAAGGTATTACCCCTGATCTCGTTTGATGCAGATGCAGCTAAGGTGTTGGCTCAATTACAGTCGCAACGGATTCAACTGGGAAAGATGGATGCTAGAATTGCAGCGATTGCGTTGTCCCGTGGATTGGTTCTATTGACTCGTAATCGTCGAGATTTCAATAAAGTAACGAAGTTAGTCATTGAAGACTGCACTGGTTGAAGCATCAATTGAAATAGTCGTGTCAATTGCGGCATAATGCTAAGGTTGCCAGGAAAAACTATATACGTTAGCGCTTCTCTCCCCTCCCAAAGGGAGTCAAACCCAACAATAACTATCCAGATTTCCCACTGCCTCACAGGTCAGAATACCGCTACAATAGTACCCTGAACCAGAATTATTCCCATTTTAGATTTTATGACTGTTGCTACAACTGTCAAAACAGAGTACGAAGCGATTATCGGTTTAGAAACCCACTGTCAGCTCAGTACTAACACTAAAATTTTCTCTAATAGTTCCACTGCATTTGGTGCTGACCCCAACACTAACATCGACCCCATCTGTATGGGTTTACCAGGGGTGTTACCTGTACTGAACGAAAAAGTATTAGAATATGCCGTTAAAGCAGGTTTAGCACTCAATTGTCAAATTGCCAAATACAGCAAATTTGACCGCAAACAGTATTTTTATCCCGATTTACCCAAAAATTATCAAATTTCTCAATATGACCTCCCCATAGCCGAACATGGTTGGCTAGAAATTGAATTGGTAGATGCAGATGGTAACCCCATTCGGAAGAGAATTGGTATTACTCGTCTGCACATGGAAGAAGATGCGGGTAAATTAGTCCACGCAGGAAGCGATCGCCTATCCGGTTCTGCTTATTCCTTGGTAGACTACAACCGTGCAGGTGTTCCCTTGGTGGAAATTGTCTCCGAACCCGATTTACGTTCCGGACAAGAAGCAGCAGAATATGCCCAAGAATTACGCCGGATTATGCGTTATCTTGGTGTCAGCGATGGTAACATGCAAGAAGGTTCTCTACGTTGCGATGTCAATATTTCTGTGCGTCCTGTGGGACAAAAGGAGTTTGGCACCAAGGTAGAAATTAAGAATATGAACTCCTTCAGCGCTATCCAAAAGGCGATAGAATACGAAATTGAGCGTCAAATTGCTGCTGTAGAAGCTGGTGAAAGGATTGTCCAAGAAACCCGTCTCTGGGAAGAAGGTGCGCAACGCACAGTTAGTATGCGCACTAAAGAAGGTTCCAGCGATTACCGCTACTTCCCAGAACCCGACTTAGCACCCATTGAGGTGTCAGGTGAGCAATTAGAAAAATGGCGTAGTGAATTACCAGAACTACCCGCTCAAAAACGCCATCGCTATGAAAGCGAGTTGGGACTTTCAGCCTATGATACACGAGTATTGACAGAAGAACATTCCACTTCTGAATATTTTGAAGCCACCGTTGCTACGGGAGGAAATCCCAAACAAGCTGCTAACTGGATTACTCAAGATATTGCAGCATATCTAAATAAGCAAAAACTCAACATCACCGACATTGGTTTAACACCCGCTAATTTAGCGAAAACCATCTCTTTGATTGAAAAGGGTACAATCAGCAATAAGAAAGCCAAAGACAAGCTGGTGGATTTGTTGAATGGTGAATCCCCCGATGACGCTTTTAAAGGTGCAGAGCAAATTTCTGATGCCAGCGTCCTTGAACCCATCATAGATGAGATTATCGCCGCTAATCCATCAGAACTAGAAAAATATCGCAACGGTAAAACCAAAGTCAAGGGATTCTTTGTCGGACAGGTACTGAAAAAAACTGGTGGACGTGCAGATCCCAAGCTAACTAACCAACTGGTGGAGAAAAAGCTGAATGGGGAATAAAGAGTTAAGAGTTAAGAGGGTGTTTATAAAACAAATATAAAACTAGGAGTGAGGGTCGAGAAACCGGGTTTCTTTTGGTTTATATACTCTGATTATCGGTTACCGACTCATAGAAACCCGGTTTCTTTGGTTTTTAGCTTTTATTTATAAACACACTCTAAGAGTGAAGAATGAAGAGTGAAGAGTTAAGAGTTAAGAGTTAAGAGTTAAAAACTCCAACCTCCAAACTCCTTACAGACGCGACATGTCGCGTCTGGAACAACTCCTCACTCCTCACTCCTCACTCCTACTCCTGTCCCGCTAGAAGATTACCGAATTGAGTCAGACCCATTCATAGGGGGAAGAGGGGGAAGAGGGGGAAGAGGGGGAAGAGTGGGAAGAGGGGGAAGAGGGGGAAGAGGGGGAGAAATTTTTATAGGTAATCTTAGAACGAGAAGGGAGTAACTCCTAACTCCCAACTCCGTACAGACGCGACATGTCGCGTCTGGAACAACTCCTCACTCCTCACTCCTCACTCCTTAATCCAAACCATGCTGATTTCTTCACAATATCTTTACATAAATTTTCTTTGTAATGGGTGACACCCCTCAGCCCTAAAAGTGTATAATGTGTTATAGAGATGCACCCTGATGATCTGGAGAGCAGCCCAAGTGGCTCTCCTTTTTTTCAAAAATCAAGATTATTAGTGTTCTGCTGTAACAAAGACAAAGACAAAGCGGGGTTTGCAAGGATAAGGAAGAATTTTGCTAGCTTCTAATTCCCTGTCTTTCCCTGCCTTATTTATATTATCAAGTTTACTAACACGTCTTCAAGACTCTGCCCTTGCTTACCCTACACCCTCGATTGACATCTTACACCAAAGTATTAATACTGATTTTTTATGGTATTAATAAACATATATTTTTATCAACAACACGAAAAATTAGGATTTTTAACCTGCGTAGGCAGGTTTTGCTTGTATAGCCTCACCCTTCTAGGGTGTAGGTGCAAGATATGAGTAGATAGGTCGTGGCTTTTTTGTAAGTAGGCTACGGCTACATCCCCAATGTAGTAAATATGAAACTGAAACTGGGAAATGCAAGATTCCCAAGAAAACAAAAAATAAAGTGTTTTACCCCTCATACAAAAAATGCTATAGTATGCTAAATGAATGCACCCTGATGGTCTGGAGAGCTACCCCAGTGGCTCTCTCTTTTTATTTCTTTTTATTTTTTCTCAAGATTTATATATATAAGTAGGTAAGGTAGGAAAAATTGTGGGGATTGATAAGGCTGTAGGGGCGAGGTAACATCGCCCCTACTTTTATCCCCCTGACTGCTTAGCAATTGTTTTTTCAAAAAAAATAAAAAAGGGGTTTGACCCCACACACTTATAGTGCTATATTATGGTAAGTAGATGCACCCTGATGATCTGGAGAGCTGCCCAAGTGGCTCTCTTTTTTCTTTTTTACTATCAGTAATAGTCGTTAAAATCCCGCCAGTGGTTTCCGAGAGACGGGAATGAAAGATTGGGCACAAAAGATTGATATAATCCCCTGACAAACATCATAAGTCGTGGGGGAAGAATAATGCCAGATTGGCAAGAAATTTCTGGTGGAGTGACTGCACCAAAGGGATATCAGGCTGCCGGAATTACTGCTGGGTTGAAACCTTCGGGATTGCCGGATTTAGCGCTAATATTGTCGGATGTGGAAGCGATCGCCGCTGGTGTTTTCACTACCAGCCAAGTGCGGGCAGCTTGTGTAGATTATTGTCGTCAACGGTTGCAGACAAAGCATTATGCTCGTGCTATTTTGTGTAATGCTGGACAAGCCAATGCTGCAACTGGAGAACAAGGAGTTCTTGATGCCCAAGAAAGTGCCCAGTTATTGGCAGGGGAATTAAATATCCCTGTAGAATCGATTCTCCTGGCTTCTACCGGGGTGATTGGTCAAAGAATTAAAATGTCAGCGATGCGCACGGGAATTCCCAAATTAGTCGCAGCTCTTTCACAAACCGGTTCTGATGCCGCAGCCCAATCAATTATCACCACAGATTTGGTGCCAAAATCCATAGCCTTAGAAACAACTATAGGCGATCGCCCGGTGCGGCTTGGGGGAATTGCTAAAGGTTCGGGGATGATTCACCCCAATATGGCGACTATGTTGGCTTTTGTGACCACCGATGCGGCAGTTTCTCCCCATTTATGGCAAGAAATGTTAAGTCGTGCTGCTGATAGAAGCTTTAATTCCATCACCGTTGATGGCGATACTAGTACCAACGATTGTTTAATCGCTTTGGCAAATGGTCAATCTCGCACCCCAGCAATTACCGAAATGGGGCAGGATGCCGAAAAATTAGAGGCGATGTTAACAGCGGTGTGTCAGCACTTAGCAAAAGCCATCGCCCGTGATGGTGAAGGTGCAACTTGTTTGGTGGAAGTACAAGTTACGGGGGCACATGATGAGGAAGCAGCGCGTCAGGTAGCTAAAACCATTGTTGGTTCTTCCCTGGTAAAATCTGCCATTTTTGGACGAGATCCCAATTGGGGCAGGATTGCTGGGGCTGCGGGACGGGCAGGTGTGAAGTTTGACCAAGAAAATCTGCGAATTCAACTAGGAGATTTGTTGTTAATGGAGAATGGTCAACCGTTAGAATTCGACCGGGCAGCGGCGAGTGGGTATCTGCAACAGGCAGCAGCAGGTGCATACATGAAAGAGGATACTGTGTTAATTTCCGTCAGTATTGGTAATGGTCATGGTTCCGCTACAGCCTGGGGTTGTGATTTAAGTTACGAATATGTGAAGATTAACGCTGAATATACAACCTAAATTAGTTATCAGTGATATTGTGGTGCGTTAATCTCAAATCTTAACGCACCCTCTATTAAGTCAGGAAATCATCACAAAAAAAATTGCAGGGTAGACCAGGGATGTTTACATTTTAGCAAAAAATTATGGCACTGTAAACCTTGAAATTCCGTTGCCCGAAGATGAAGAAATTTATCAGTCATTTGCTATTTTGGTCAGGAAAAGGCTCTTTTTCTTAATTTAATAAATCTTTACATTAAACCCACCGGGTTTTGCTTCACCGAATCAGGTCACTTAGAAATTCATATTGGTTGCGGGTCAGATTGCTGAGGTAAGCTTTACTCATACCACTTACAGGCGTGCTGTTTACTATAGCGGTTTTCACGCTTGTGGAATACAGTCAGAACCTCACCCCGGCTAAAGCCACCCCTCTCCTTATTAAGGAGAGGGGAAGGGGTGAGGTAAAATTTGTGTACCACCCTACGGGAAGTCGCTGCGCACCTACACTCAAGTGAAAACCGCTATATCTATTCACAGCGTATACCGAGGGAGCTTACCTGCAACATACCCGACTTTTCAAACACCCTCTAAAAAGCAATTATGGTGGAGTTGAATAAAGATGGTTAGTGGTAGAAAGTTCTGAAAGAAAAGAATCTGATTTACGAAAATTAGAAAAAAGAATCTCTAAGTCAAAAGTTAGTGCATTGGATAAACTCAAAAAAATTCTTGAGTGATACTTTGATGGCGTTGGTGGAGATTTTTGTTTTGAATTAGACTAGTCCAAATCTTTGTTGAAGAAAGTAAGTACTTAGCATCTTCATCAAAGTTACGTCTAAAGAAGAGCGTTTGCTTTCATCGATTGTTGGTAATTGATCAAGCAAATTAATTACTGCTGCATGGTTATAGAAAGGTACGCTAGACATGAGTGAACTTCGCAGGGTATCTTGGACGAGTTCTTGTAATGGTTCATTCGGTTTCAAAGTCGAGGGGGGAGCCAGAAATGGATGTTTTTGACGATTATACATTGTCTTTGTTATGAACGGCTTTGCTGCTTCCCTTAAAACATATTTTTCTGTCAGATCACGAATTTTTAATGCAACAGGCATATTCCGAACTAATTCCACAACTTTGTGGTCTAAAAAGGGTAGTCGTCCTTCAATAGAGTGTGCCATTTCAACACCATCACCTAACATTCGCAAAAGGTAATTAGGTAAGATAGTTTTAGACCACAAATAAAGAGATTGGTGAACAGGTTCTCTGTGAGCAAGTTGTCCTTGTACATCGATATAATTAAAAAAGATACGATATACATCTTTTTGGTCAAACTTAGCAATAAATTCTGGTGAATAGAGAGGAACAGACCTGAGATATCGCGCAGCAGAAACTAGCATCCAAGATGGAACAAAACCTAACAAACGTTGAACAGTATTCAAAGCTTCATTTGAATTATCCTCCGCCAAAAACACACCCACCGAAACTTTATTCTTCTGCTTTAAATCTTCTAGTAAAATTTTAACTGTTTCCTCGTCCTGGTCTTGTTGATTATAGAGCAACATATCTTGGCGAAAATGAACATAACCGCCAAATATTTCGTCTGAACCTTCCCCTGTAAGTACAACTTTATAACCTGCATCTGAAGCAGATTGACTCAACAGATATTTAGCAGTTGTACTGGCGTTAATACATAAACTTTCACAATGCCAAATTGAATCTGCAAAATTTTCAGCTAAATCAGATTGCCGAATAGGAATAATATTTAGATTAGCCCCTGTATTTGTTGCTGTTTCACGAGCAAATGATTCTTCGTCATAAGCTTCATGGTCAAAAGCAAGAGTAAATGCTTGAATTGGTTCAGCACTATGTTTTGCTGCTATTCCTAAAACTGTAGATGAATCAAGACCACCACTGAGATAACAACCAACTGGTACATCAGCCCTTAAGCGTAGTTTTACAGCTTCATCTAATGTATAGCGAAGCTGTTCAATATAATCGGATGGAGTTTTTTGTGATAAAGAATCATTGGTTAGGGGATAATCAAAATCCCAATAACGTTGCAGTTTTATTCCAGAATGAGATGCTATGAGAAAATGACCAGGGGGTACTTGATAAATATTAGTGAATAGAGTCCGGTCTGGAGCTAATATACCACACTCAGTTTGCCAAAAAGTTTCATAATCCCAAGAACCTGGAACTCCCGCAGCTAGTAAAGCTTTGATTTCTGAGGCTATATAAAGAGTATTTTGATAATTACTATAGTAAAGGGGTTTTATACCAAAACGGTCTCGTGCTGCAAAAAGTAATTCATTACGTTCGTCCCAAAGAACAAAAGCAAATTCACCTCTAAGATGATGTAGGCATTGTGTCCCAAACTCATTATATAAATGAAGGGCTATCTCACTATCGGAATTAGTTTTTAATTTATATCCCCATCGTCGCAAATCATCTTGTATACGCTCAAAGTCATAAAACTCTCCGTTGACAATTATATGTAGAGTTTTATCTTGGTTCGCAATCGGTTGTTCACCATGATTAATATCGATAATACTAAGTCTTGTATGTCCTAAACCAACTCGGTGGTCAGGAGAAATCCAAAACTTTTGTCCATCTGGACCTCGATGCTTTAAGCAATCCATTCCTAGTTTCAAAGATGACTCTGCAATTTGCTCTTCGTTTGAAAACAATGCCACTATGCCACACATAAAATAGCTCTCTTAGTTTTGGCGAATCTAAAGGAAGTATATTTTATTTACGATACTCTTGTCTGTTTTAAGGAGTTCTACTTCCTGGCGTCTGTTAACTCACTTCTCGTTATATTTAGATGCTTCTTCAAACAAATAAAACGAACCCTGTACTAAAGTATCAATACCACCTCCAGCTAACCTGTAGCTTTTAGTCCTTTTTCCCTCTACCCTTCTTTTATTTTCCCTCTTTTAGTATAGAGTTGCGGAGCAATCAAAATTTTTTTTGAATCATCAGTAGGGGCACGGCATCATATAATTTTCGCCTGAAAACGAAACTTTAACAAACGCCGTGCCCTTACTCTTTGTGAATCCCGTTAACTTAGATAAATAACCCATTTTTATTAACAAAACAAACAAAGAATATCTGAGTATATTAAATAAATTAAGGGAATATTAAACATCTATGGTTTCTAATTTCGCCCATGTTGCTTTGTCAACAATTCCATCTACAACCAAATTATAGAATTCTTGAAACTTTTTCACAGCTGACTCTGTGGTTGATCCAAATATTCCATCGGTTCCCAAAGGACCAAAACCAATAGCATTTAAACGTCCTTGTAAATATTCTACATGAGAACCTTTGCTACAACGACCCAGAATTGGAAGAGTATTTGCGTCCTTTTCATCAGTTTCAATAGTATCTATAATTGCCCAAGTTTTAGCACCGACAATTCCATCCATTACTAAACCATATTGCTGTTGAAAAGCGATGACAGCTTCTTTTATTTGTGAACCAAATATGCCATCAACTACTATACTATTATTAGCAACAGTAACATTTAAAACCTTCTGCAAATCCTTAACATCTTTACCTATACTACCAAGACGTAACGTTGGACGAGAAATAACAGTTTTGGTTGGAGTAAACATAAGTTTTCCCTGATGTTTTTATTTTATGACTGTGATATAAATTCACCTCCTAACTTATCTATTTCGGAAAAATATCTTTTTACTGACATCTTGCACCACTGTCAGAAACCCGGTTTATAAACCAAATATTAGGGTTTTCTCACATCTTGTACCATTCTCAACAAAACCTAAAAAACCGGGTTTATCAAGGAAAAATAAGGGTTTTGAGATTAAAATATTTGTAATAAACCCGGTTTTTAACCCAGGTACAAGATATGAGCCTCTGACTAGCCCCGTTTTTGCGCTAGACTATTATTCCCTGTTCCCTACTCCCTGTTCCCTATTCCCTATTAAGAGTATTTCTTAGGAGTTAATTTACATGGTTACTCTTGGCTTTACTTGTGTGCTTGAATAACCTGTAAACTCCCACCCGCATACAACTTAGGTTCATCCACCCCAAACCCAGTCTCCTTTAACAACCCAGGTAAATCAGTTTGCAACAATTGCCAAGCTGTCTCCGTCTCAAATAACCAGAAAAACAGCCACAACCCAGGTACAAACAGCGGATTCGTGGGATTATGGAAATCCACCAAGGTAAATACTCCACCAGGTTGCAATACACGGTATACTTCTTTGAGAATCTTTCGCAATTGTTCTGGCTTCATTTCATGTAATGCTGCACTTGTATGCACAACATCAAACTTATTATCTGCAAAGGGCATCTCCTCTGCAAAAGCCTGCACATACTCTGCTTGAGGCACATTCTTGTGCGCACGTTGCAGGGATAAAGGAGAAGCATCCAAACCTGTTACATTTTGTGATAATTTTGTTAAGAATTGTGTCGTTTGACCGCTACCACAACATAAATCTAAAATTTTGCTATCTGAGTGAATTCTTAAGCCATCCAAAGCAAGCTGCCGGAAACGTGCTTCACCACCTACACTCAGTGCTGCTAAACGAGAAATACCATCATACAACCATTGATAAAGGTAACTTAAATCCCGGAAAATTGTTGCCACTTCTTTATTCCTTCAGGTTAACTTATATATTTAATAAAGATATATTGTTAACATTAGTAAAAAATCTGAAAAAAATTGGGGGATTGTAACTGCTATGGGTCGTGTAGGCGTATTATTACTCAATCTTGGTGGTCCAGATAAATTAGAGGATGTAGGACCATTTTTATTCAACTTGTTTTCCGATCCAGAAATTATTCGTCTACCATTCCGGTGGTTGCAAAAGCCCCTAGCCTGGTTTATCGCTACTAGGAGAACTCATAAATCTCAGGAAAATTACCGAAAAATTGGTGGTGGCTCTCCCCTCAGAACCATTACTGAGGCTCAAGGTGAGGCGCTACAATCACAATTAAACGCCTTGGGGATGGATTCCAAAATATACATCGGTATGCGTTACTGGCATCCCTTTACAGAAGAGGCGATCGCCCGCATTACCCAAGATGAACTAGAACGGCTGGTAATTTTACCTCTATACCCCCAATTTTCCATTAGTACTAGTGGTTCGAGCTTCCGGCTTTTAGAGAAAATTTGGCAACAGAACTCGAAACTTCAACAACTCGAATACACGGTAATTCCTTCTTGGTACAAGGAACAGGGGTATCTGCAAGCGATGGCGGAATTAATCGCTCAAGAATTAGACCAGTTACCCAATCCTGACGAAGCGCATATCTTTTTTAGCGCTCACGGGGTTCCTAAGAGTTATGTGCAGGAAGGAGGAGATCCTTACCAGCAAGAAATTGAGGAATGCACCGAATTAATTATGCGCACCCTCAATCGACCCAATTCTCACTCCCTAGCTTATCAAAGTCGTGTGGGTCCTGTAGAATGGTTGCAACCCTACACTGAAGATGCAATTCAGGAATTAGGGGCACAAGGGGTGAAAAATTTGGTGGTAGTACCCATCAGTTTTGTCTCCGAACACATCGAGACACTAGAAGAAATTGATATTGAGTATCGGGAGATCGCCGAAGAGTCAGGAATTCATAACTTCCGTCGCGTACCCGCACTGAATACCCATCCAGCCTTTATTCAAGGACTAGCAGACTTGGTAATTGATGCACTGGAATCTCCCAGCCTAGAATTATCCCAAGCCTTTCAAATGAAGAAAAAGGTGAAAATATATCCCCCAGAGCGTTGGGAATGGGGAATTACCACCTCCGCAGAAGTTTGGAATGGTAGAATTGCCATGTTGGGCTTTATTGCCTTGCTGATTGAAATGCTCACTGGTCACGGTTTGCTACATATGGTTGGTATTATGTAGAAGGAAACAAGGAAAAATTCAATTTTTCCTTCTACTTTGCCAATACCATTGATACCAGCGTTTAGCATTCCGGACTGCTAACCAAAGTAGCATCAGAGCGATTAATCCTCCTTGCCAAGGTGCATCTAAAGCAAATAACACCAGAGCAACGCACAAGGCATTTTGCACAACTATTACCCAACTGGGTAAGCCATGTAAACGATAGAGCCAGCCTACTTGAACTAGTTGCAAGACAAATGCAAATACACCCCCAATTAAGGCAATTAGCCAATGGAGATTTTGTGTTGCAGAAGCTACAGCTAACCCCATAATTGCCCCTACAATTGGAGAAAATAATAATTCTATTATTTGCAGCATCCGTTGTCTGAGGAGCTTTTTAGCGGCAAATAGCTCCACAAAAGACCAACTAGTAAGCAACACCAACAATACCGGTGAGGAAATACCAGATAAAATGGGCATTTGTGACCATAGGCTGTTACCCTGTAACAGTCCTATGGCTAAAAGAGGTAGAGCAATTCTGATTCCTGCCGCTGCGGAAGCAGAAAGTGCGGCGAGGATTTCAATCATAAGGGTACCTAGACGCTAATTTATGGGCAAGAGTACTTGTATTTATATGTACCCTGCGATGTTGCAGAAGATAGCAACAAAAAATTCAACGGTAGGATGCACAACCCTGTTTACATACATAACTTTGTCATAACATCTATTCAGTATGATTGGGTAGATGTAACAGAAATTTTGTGATGTTCCATACTTGTTGAGGACGTTATGAGTTATGAGTTATGAGTTATACCAAATCAAAAAATTTTTGCAACAAATCCAATTGTAGGGGCGCGGAAACCGCGCCCCTAGCAACCATCTGTCGCATTCTTTTTTGTAATTCCTAATTCCGCGCCTTGTGGGCGCAAGCTTTGCGCCCCTACAAATTCCGCGCCTTCTGGGCGCAAGCTTTGCGCCCCTACAAATTCCGCGCCTTGTGGGCGCAAGCTTTGCGCCCCTACAAACTCCCCTAAATTCCCAACCGTTGATAAACCTGTTGCAAATGCTGGAGATGATGCTGGGGGTCAAAACAAGCTTCAATATCTGCTGGTGACAGTTTTTCCGCTACACGGGCATCTTTGGCAATCAAGTCATGGAAATTACCGTTTGGCTGATTCCAAGCCGTATGAGCGCTTTCCTGGACGATTTTATAAGCTTCTTCGCGACCCATACCCTTTTCCACCAAAGTCAGCATTACTCGCTGACTAAATACAACGCCCCCATAACAGTTCATATTCCGCGCCATGTTGTCGGGATAAACGAGTAAATTTCTCATTAACTCCGTCATCTCTATAATCATAAAATGAGTCAAAATGCAAGCATCCGGCAACATCACCCTTTCTACCGAACTGTGGGAAATATCTCTCTCATGCCACAATGCTACATTTTCTACCGCCGCCACCGCATAACTACGAATCATCCGTGCCATTCCCGTTAACCTTTCCGAACGAATGGGGTTACGCTTGTGAGGCATAGCGGAAGAACCTTTTTGACCCTTAGCAAAGTATTCTTCTACTTCTAACACATCAGTTTTTTGCAGGTTGCGAATTTCCACCGCAAACCGCTCAATTGATGCAGCAAGTATTGCTAAAACTTGCACATAGTCAGCATGGCGATCGCGGGAAATTACCTGAGTAGATGCCGTATCAGGTTGCAGACCGAGTTTTTCACAGGCGATCGCTTCTACCCTGGGTTCTATATTGGCATAGGTTCCCACTGCACCGGAAATTTTACCTACAGCGATGGTTTTGCGTAGCAGCTTAAGCCGTTCTTGATGGCGCAATACCTCCGCTAACCACCCAGCCAACTTAAAGCCAAAGGTGATAGGTTCGGCGTGAATACCGTGAGAACGTCCAATCATCACCGTATTTTTATGTTCCTTCGCCCTTTGACGAATTGCCCCAATTAAATCTTCCAGCCTTTGTAAAATTAAATCTAGACTGGCAACCATTTGCAATGCCAATGCCGTATCCAGGACATCGGAACTAGTCATACCGAGGTGAATGTAGCGTCCGGCATCTCCTACATACTCGTTGACATTTGTCAAGAATGCAATCACATCGTGGCGGACTTCAGCCTCAATTTCTAAAACTCGTTTGGGGTCAAAATTCGCCTTCGCCTTAATTTCTGCAACCGCTTGTTTGGGAATATAACCCAACTCAGCTTGAGCCTCACACACAGCGATTTCTACATCCAACCAAGTTTTGAGTTTATAACTATCAGTCCATAAATTGCCCATTTCGGGCAAGGTATAACGTTCAATCACAATCCGCCACAGATGACAACCGTCATATTTTACAGTTAGTGGTTATCATCTGATGCAATTGTAGGTTTTGGATTTGAGATTTGGGGACTTGCAATTAAAAAATATAGGTTATCGGTTGGATGCAATATCCTGTAGGGGCACGGCATCCATAATTCTGGTGTGTATAGAGTAACCTTCAAATCTGTCCAAGGGCACGGCATCCATAATTCTGGTGTGTATAGAGTAATCTTGCCGACGCCGTGCCCCTACTTATGGACTTCAAATCTGTGCAAGCCTTCTGGCTGTTCATATTCAACCACAACATCTTTGACTACCGCTGCTGGCGGTCCTTGATGACACCAGCGGATGATTTCTTCCACAGTATCATGCCAACCTTCAAATACTGCTTCCACACGACCATCGGTAAGATTCCGTACCCAGCCGCTTAATCCCAGTTGGCTAGCGGTTTCCACAGTGGCGAAGCGATAGCCTACCCCTTGGACTCGTCCGGAAATAAATACATGGGCGCGAATTAGCTGGGACATTGGTACGAAATTTTGTATTTACTCAATCTTGGGGATATTTTAGCTGATATCAAATTTTAAGCTTTAATTGCGGTTGAGGGAACTGGGGAAAGTGTGATAGAAGGGGAAGACAAGCAGCTATGGGAGTAGGAACAAGAGGAAAATAATAAAAATTCCCATTACCCATTACCCATTACCCATTACCCATTCCCCAACTTTTATGTCTAACCTACCACCCCTAAACACAGACACAATTTGGGCAATACTGAAGGATGAAATTGATGATGCCACAGTTGTGCAACTAGTGTGGCATTATCTCGGTTATCGCTACAATGAGTCTACACAACAGTGGGATACAACCAAAGTCTCGCCAGAATGGAGTTCTGAATATCCGCAACCACCGAATTTTCTGGAAAGTCGTCCTGCAACGATGAAACTGACTCGTTCCATACCCAAAGAATATAAACAGATAGTTAAAGAAAAACTTGGTTTTAAAGGTTACAAAATTGGTGAGTTTACTCCTCGGGAAACTCGTAGAGCTACCGCCGCCAATTGGCTATTAAGCTATATGGAACAAAGCGCAAATCAAGTTGAGTAAAATCACCCCTTGAGGGCCGCCTATTCTTCTCTATTTCCCTTTCCCTGTTCCCCGTTCCCTATTTCCTATAAGTTTCTTCAGAGGTAATTCACCATACACCAATCAGTTGTGATATCATGGGAAACTGCTGCATAAATTCAATTAAGAAATAGATGGAACCATGGCTCTGACGCAACAGCGCAAACAAGAACTAATTTCAGAATACCAAGTTCACGAGACTGACACTGGGTCTGCTGATGTCCAAATTGCGATGCTAAGCGATCGCATTCAACGCCTCAGTAACCACCTGCGAACAAATAAGAAAGACTACTCCTCCCGTCGGGGGTTGTTAAAGATGATTGGTCAGCGCAAACGTCTTTTAGCTTATATTCAAAAACACGACCGAGAACATTATCAAGCCTTGATTCGTCGTCTTGGCATCCGAGGATAGGTATTATTGCCCATGTCTGCTGAATCTGACGATAGTCGTTTACCTTTTGAGCCGAATAAGAAACGCCAAAAGCCAACAAAAACAAAGGCTAAACCAGTTAGCACTACCAAAGCATCTGTGGATAAAAAAGATGCTAAAAAGCCTCGATTTACCAAGGAAGAAGTTGCAATTCCCAAAGTGGTAAGTCAGAGGATGATTAGGAGGGTGATTGGCTTTTGTGGCGTGCCTACTTTCTTAGCTATTAGCACCCTAGTTGCTAGCTATTTGCTGATTTCCTTTGCCGATATCAAGCCACCTCCCATTGCCGTATTATTGGTGAATCTGGGATTTTTTGGTTTAGGTGTATTGGGAATCAGTTATGGGGTTCTCTCTGCTTCCTGGGATGAAAATAGAGAGGGTGGTTTGTTAGGTTGGCAGGAATTCACCGTTAATTGGGGAAGGATGGTAGCTGCTTGGCGTGAAACTCGGCAAAAAAAAGCATAATTAATTAGCGCTCAGGTATAAACTTTTGCAGGATTGGGTAGATTTAAAATTCAATGTTGAAGGGATGGAATTTTCAGCTTCAACATTACTAATTCAAAATATATGATAATTTTTATACCCAATTCTTAGTAGCGAAAATACTGGGCGCTAATTATAACATTAATAAAACTTATTACTTGTAACTATTTATCTGTAAGCAAAGAGATGATAAATAATAAATAAAAATAAAAATACAACAAAAAATAATTAACGCGGTTTTTAATTAAACCTAGTACAACATCTGATTACTTAATAAGCAACTCTAATTATCAGGGAATTAACATGATTGTAGTAATGAAAATAGGTTCCCCTGAAGCGGAAATCAACCGCATTAGCGAGGAACTAAAGACTAATTGGGGTCTGACACCAGAAAAAATTGTTGGTAAACATAAAGTAGTAATTGGTCTGGTTGGAGATACTGCTGATTTAGATCCCTTGCAAATTCAAGAATTTAGCCCTTGGATTGAGCAAGTTTTGCGGGTAGAGAAGCCTTACAAACGGGCAAGTCGCCAGTTTCGCCATGGGGAAGCTTCGGAGGTAATAGTTAACACTCCCGAAGGTCCTGTGGTGTTTGGAGAAAACCATCCCTTGGTAGTGGTGGCTGGTCCTTGTTCCGTGGAAAATGAAGAAATGATTGTGGAGACGGCGCGGCGTGTTAAGGCTGCGGGAGCCAAGTTTTTACGGGGTGGGGCATACAAGCCCCGGACTTCTCCTTACGCTTTCCAAGGACATGGGGAAAGTGCTTTGGAGTTGTTAGCAACGGCAAGCCAAGCCAGTGGACTCGGTATTATCACGGAAGTGATGGATGCTGAGGACTTGGACAAAATCGTCGAAGTTGCTGATGTCGTCCAGGTAGGTGCGAGAAATATGCAGAATTTCTCCCTACTGAAGAAAGTGGGAGCGCAACCAAAACCTGTGCTGTTAAAGCGAGGAATGTCAGCAACCATTGAGGACTGGTTAATGGCAGCTGAATATATTCTAGCATCGGGAAATCCGAATGTCATTTTGTGCGAACGGGGAATTCGTACCTTTGACCGCCAGTATACCCGTAATACTCTGGATATATCGGCAATTCCTGTTTTGCGTCAGCTCACCCACCTGCCGATTATGATGGACCCCAGTCATGGTACGGGTTGGGCATCCTATGTACCTTCTATGGCAATGGCATCAATTGCCGCTGGTTGTGATTCCCTGATGATTGAAGTGCATCCCAATCCCAGTAAAGCCTTATCCGATGGTCCCCAATCTCTGACACCAGAGCGTTTTGACGGCTTAATGCAAGAGTTAGCTGTAATTGGCAAAGCGGTTGGACGCTGGCAGCAATCCCCTGTAGCTGTAGCATAGTTAACCGTCACCCCGACATTATACTCGTTTCCAGGCAGCAGCCCAGAAACGCTTCCGTTGGGGGCTGCTGCCTCCAGGCTGAATGGGAGGCAGAGCCTCCTGAGGGTGCATTACAAGGTAAAACCTTGTAACGAGAGTGAGAGTAATGGGAGGCAGAGCCTCCTGAGGGTACATTACAAGGTAAAACCTTGTAACGAGAGTAATATGCGGTTTTGTGGCATTTTATCGGCGTCTTCTGCCGCCGCTACCAAAGCCAGATGGACGGCGTGACTTACCTCCACTGCCAAAACTGCTACCAGAACGACGCCTTGTGGAGCTAGATTTACCGGACTGTCGGAGGGTACTGCTACCAAAGCCGGAACCAGTAGCGCGGCTACCGCTGCCAGTACGCTGTTTGTTGGTGCTTGTACCGGAACTGCTAGGATATGACTTTCTAATGGAGCCTGTAGTACGGAAAGCGGTGCGATTTTTGACCGCAGCGGGTGGGGCGTTATAACGTTCCCGATAGCGATTAACTGCGACATCATAGGTATTACCATAACCGCCGTAGCCAGTCATTACACCTCCCGGCTGATACACGGGTGGTACATAGTATTGGGGTCTAAACAAGAGACTACCAATTGCCTGACCAGCCAAAGCGCCAGCAAAAGGTGCCCAAAAGTTACTTTGTTGCCGGACTATCACCGTTTCTTGTTGTCCGGTTTGGGGATTATTCCTGGTCTCGGTAACATTGTGGACGTACTCAATTTTGAAGTCTTCGGTCAAATATAATACAGGCTGTCCGTTGTCTACTTTGAGGAAAGTTTTTTTACCTTCTTTGATTTCCTCGTCAGTCAGCCGTGCCATTTGTAGTTTATCGGTTCTAAAATTGGGTGGGTTACTGTTGATTAAAAACAGGTTATATTCTCCGTTAGCATCATTATAGCTGGCTTGCTGCACTGGATATTGACCATCACTTAACCTAGTATTAGTAACGGTATTGCTAGTGTTTGTGCTTCTGGGAGTTGAGGAAGTAGTTTGTTCTCCACCACCACAAGCAACTGTAGTTAAACACAAACTTAGACTTAAAAAAACAACTGTAAATTTACGCAAAATCGTCATTATCATCTTACTATTTTCCTACCTTGGAGCTTAACAATTTTTAGATGCCCCTGCTAAGTGCGGACGACCCTACTAAACAAGTCAAAAGTCATAGAAACCCCCCGTAGGGTAAGTCAAAAGTCAAAAGTGGTTTGATTTTATGGTTTTTGACCTGTTGTAAACGGATTAGTGATTGCTGCCATTCTGGACTACAATTTACAGGGGAATCAATTCCGAATAATGTTGTAACAACTGGTCATTGGTCAATTCATCACCCAGTTGAGCTGGTGAAAAGTGTACCTGAATTGCCCGCAATTTCTGTTTGTAGTGTAAATTTATCAGGGCTTTTAAGCCATCTTTCAAGGCTGCAATATTTGCCAAATCTGTTTCCAATTCCGGGACTTCTCCCTCATAAGCTACGGTAATCATAACAATTACGTTGCCCGTTACAGGTATAGATAAAGGTTGATCGTAATCATAAGTAGAACTAAAATCTACTTCGCTCAGATAACGCTCTCCAGAATCAGTAAACAGGTCACTTACATAGTCTCCTGCTTCTCCTTCATCCCAAAATACTTCTCCTTCATTAGCAGCAGAAGTCCAGTAATCATCGTACTGTAATAAGGCTTGGCATATATCTACTAGTTCTTCTCCTAAAACTTCCAAGTCACCCTCAGCGTCAATTGCAGAACGAGCTGATCGGTTTAATACTCCGAGTATTGTTGCAACTTCGGAACCTGATAAATGTACAAACAGACGACAGACTACATAACGAGTCTTACCTATCATTTTATTGAAAAAACCGCCCATATTTCACTCCATTTTACTTGCTTTATGATTATCAACTAATAGAGTTCCAAATACAAAATATCCCAATCGTCAATTTTTTACCAATCGTATCATTCGTAGGGGCGCGGAAACCCCGCCCCTACTACAATTTGGGAGCATTTATTTTTTTGTTTTGTCATTTGTCATTGGTAAGAATTTGAGGTATATTTACCTTTGCTAACTGTCGTTATGTTTATTCTCACCTAGCTTGAAAATAGGGAATAGGGAATAGACATCTTTGAAAATTAAATATGCGTTATCCAAAACCCTTGTAGAGAGGTTGTATTGCAACGTCTTTACTTTTTTTCCAAAGATGTCTAATAGGGAATAGGGAACAGAGAAAATATCCCCTGCCCATTTTCATTTGTTCTGGTGTACGTAGTTGATGATGGTTACTTACTTAATGGTTTATATAATGAAAACCTTTAATAAAATCAATAACCCTACTTAAAGAAGGTAGAAGTAATTTTTCCGTTTCCTTGGTAATCTCCTCAAAAGCTGTAGGGTTAACAGTGGGTGAAGGCATCAAGTGTTTACCAAAGTGGGGATTATGATATAAAATCAAACTTTGAGCGCTGGAATTGGTAACAATTGTCTGAGATGGGGCTTGAAAGAAACTTAATTTGGCTGCAATCGCCAAAATTTTCTTCATTTCTTTAATGGCATTTGCTGTAACCATTGCTCCCTCAAAGACAGAGGTTAACTTTTTCATTCGTTCGGGGTCTTTAATACCCAAACGAACAACATCTTCCCTAGAAATCCTCTTGACCATATTGCGAATCTTTTTCTGGGTGATAGCGGCATCTTGCAAGGGGAGAATAGCAATGTAAGCGGTAGCCAATAGGGCAATATCGCTTTCTACACGGAAAGTAATTGTGGTGCGACGCACGCCAATTTCTAGACTGGGAGGGTGGTTTAATTCCGGGTACTGTTGGGCTATTTGGTAATAAGCACCGGCTAGGGCAAAATTGGCTTCGTGATCCAAGGAGGAATCTACAATAATCCGGATTGTGGGTGGAGTTTGATTAAAAAATTCCTGGGAGTCTTGGGAATTAAAATATTGAATGATAGAGCGATCGCCTTTGGGGCTAAGATCGATCCATTCACAAGTCATGCCTTCGGTTTTTAACCCAAATCTGGAAGTGGCGTAAAGTTTAGCACCTGTTAAAGTAGCTGCTGTTAAATCTGCCCCTATCCACTCTGCTTGAATTAGCCTTGCTTCAGTTAAATCGGCGTGTACTAGACTTACATTAGTTAAATTGGCATGACTCAAGTCAGCCCCGGTTAAGATAGCACCACTCAATTTTGCCCCGCTTAAATCAGCCCAGCGTAAATTCGCCCCGCTTAAATCAGCCCAGCGCAAATTCGCCCCACTCAAATTAGCGCCACTCAAATTAGCGCGGTTGAGATTAGCCTGTTGAAATTCAGTTTGACGGGCATTTATTCCACTGAGATCGGCGCGAGATAAATCGGTATTATTGAAATAAGCTTGCTCTAAGTTTGCTCCCGTGAGGATCGCATCTGCCAAAAATGCCTCGCTGAAATTGGCTTGTCGCAGCAGGGCATGTCTGAGGGAAGCTTCACGTAAATCAGCGCTGGTGAGATTTGCTTCTAATAGACAAGCGCGACTGAGATCGGCACGAATTAACTCAGCCCGTACCAGGGAGGCTTTTTTTAATTGGGCACGACTGAGATCGGCACGAATTAAATTAGCAACGTTGAGACTGGCATAGTTAAGGATGGCTTCACTTAGATTTGCACCCCGCAGTCTAGCAACATTCAATTTTCCATGGCTTAAGTTGGCTTTGTAGAGATTTGCGCCACTGAGGTTAACTACACTTAAATTAGCATGACTTAAATTAATCTCACTAATTTTGGCACTACTTAGATTAGCTTCAGACAATTGAACATTACTAAAATTTCTTAAACCCTCTTCGTATTTTGCTAACAACTCTTCTACATTCATCAACCCTACCTTAGTAATCGAAGCTACTTCAGTCATCAACGCTACCTCACCGGATACCAACTTAAATCATTGCTAAAGTATGCAGGAATTATCGAAAAGGGAAATTTTTAACTCTCATGAACATTGGAATTTTAGGACTAGGACTCATAGGTGGCTCATTAGGCTTTGATTTGCGATGTCATGGACATTATGTTATTGGAGTTAGTCGCCGTCCATCAACCTGTGAAAAGGCGATCGCCTTGGGCTGTGTAGATCAAGCCTCTGTGGACATGAAACTGCTAGCACCAGCGGATGTGGTATTTATTTGCACTCCTATCGGACTTATTATTCCCAAATTTACAGAATTAATTACTCATTTGTCTAAAAGTTGTATAATTACAGATGTCGGTTCGGTAAAAACACCAATAGTAGAGGGGCTTGCTCCCCAGTGGGAAAATTTTATTGGTGGGCATCCGATGGCGGGAACGGCGGACAGTGGCATAGAAGCGGCGCTACGGCATTTATTTGTTAACAGACCTTATGTGTTAACACCAACGGTAAAAACGCCTACAAGGGCAGTTAAGGTGATGGAGGAGTTAATCGCTGAGTTGGGGGCTAATATTTATCATTGTTCCCCAAAAGCACATGACCAAGCTGTGGGTTGGATTTCCCATTTACCTGTGATGGTAAGCACATCGTTAATTGCGGCTTGTATGGGGGAAAATGACGGGGAAGTTTTACAATTAGCCCAAAATTTAGCAAGTTCCGGGTTTCGGGATACCAGTCGGGTTGGTGGGGGAAATCCGGAGTTGGGGGTGATGATGGCGCGGTATAATCGACAGGCATTATTAGCTTCCCTACAACAGTATCGTTACCATTTGGATGAGTTAATGGGGTTGATTGAAAGGGAAGATTGGCTGGCTTTGGAGGAGAAATTGCGGTTTACTCAACGGGTGCGAAGGGATTTTGTAGAGTAATTTAGACTATACATAAACTTACCATAATAGCATAATTTCTAGGTTTTGTCAAGTCTGAGAAACCGGGTTTCTTTGGGTGAAAAATCACAAATTTTGTACTTAGTGGAGAAAAAACCCGGTTTCTAACCTCACCTTGAAAGGACTTACAATTTTAAGCAAGAGACATCATATCTATCTTGGAAGGAGAAACCGGGTTTATAAAGAAAAAGTAGGGTTTTTACAGATAAATATTCCTATACACACATCTTGCACCTAGGCTAAAAACCGGGTTTCTTGCAAATCTCTCAGTCTCAAAACCTTAATTTTTCGTTTAGAAACCCGGTTTTTTTGGTCTTGTTGA
>JASJCY010000303.1 GCA_030065825.1 Nostocaceae cyanobacterium
CAACTGGCACATTTATCCTAAAACTGTCACATAGGATTGATTCCGCTCTAATGCCTATAAATCAAAGCTTGTAAACTTTGACATCCAATTTCATGTGTGTGCCAGTTGGCATTATTTTGTGACGCTTGCGTAAGTCCTAATTAATTCAACCTCTCTTACTAGCATCCTTTCTTAGTTAGGTGCGATCCAGGCTGCGAACAGTGGTAGAAATAAAGGTGATTGCTGGAGAGCATCTTTTCTGTAGAAGAATGGCACCCTTGTTAAGGGCTTTCCTCTTGTAATAACTCCTTAACTCGTTTCTAGGCTGAGCCTGGAAACGCATCCGTTGGGCGTTGCTGCCTCCATACTGAGTGGAAGGTAATAGCTTGCATTAAAATGCATCTACTTGTTAAAACCTTGTAACGAAAACCAAAAATTCCTTAATAAGGGTGCCATTTATCTATAGAAAGTTGTAAGTATTACTAGATAGCTTATGGTGTCGTTCCTTGATTTGCCACTGATGAAATATCGCAGCTAGCAAAATTAGATATGAAATATAAGTTCTTGTCATCAACCATTGGATGGATTATCAGTAAACCAAAAAGTTTTTTTCCGAAGAGTGATCGCCAAATACTTTGTAGTGAATGATACTTTTTAATCCCCAATCCTTTAACCAGCAGACATAGTATGGATAATTATTACTTATGATTTGCTGATTAATAATTTCCTGATGCTAACCTGATGGAATATAAATGCCTTCAACTACTTGATATTTACGCGATTGGGGCTTGAGATAAAAAGGTCAACATCTGTTTAAGTGCGAAAAGCGTGCGATAAATTAATCGACTCCCTTTTCTTTTACGACTAATTCTCAGCCAAAGTATATTCACCCAAATATTAACTAGAAGAAAGGATATACCAACGAATAGTAATCTTAAAACAGGCTTTTTATTATTAGTTTTAATTAGGCAGATATTTTTGAGACGATAGCTAGTTTCAATTCCAAATCTTTTTCGATAATCTTGATAAATGTAATCTAAATTTGTGTTGATTTTATAGACCACATCAACATGCGGATTGAACTCCATGCTTCTTAGGTTTACCCTTTCGGTATTTGCAGAGAATCCATAAGTCAATCATTTACTGAATCATCTTTGTCCCTGGTGATTGTGTAGCTAGTTTTATAACTTTTTTTCCCTTTTAATAATTTCTTGATTCCTCCTTGTTTTCCCGTCTTGATAGCAGGCATGACAAATGGAATATAAACATGCTTGCAACCATCTAATTACAGGAGTATTAAAAAATCCTCTATCTAGATAAAGCTTTTTTACATTTATTTTCAGTAATTCAAGTTCTGCCAATAAATAAGTAATTATAGCGACGCTACTATCTAATCGTCGAACACCCCTGAATGCAAGGGTTACACGCTCCCGAATTGCTAATAACATATAAGGTTGCATAAGCATAAAATGAATTCGTACCAGATTTAGCTTGACTTCGATATATATAAGGTAATTCTTCTAAAGTTGGCTGACCATAATAACAAATTAAATTTAAATTAATCGCTATCGCTATTTTTAAACAACCTTTTTTCAATCCTAAAGGAATTCGGCTTTTCAATGCTTGATTGATTTGGGTTTCTAATTCTTCAAAATTATTGATTTTATTGAGATGATATCTAATATCATTGGCGGTCGGAACATTCTTTAATAGTTTTGCTGTATTCTCAATACTGTCTCCGCTACTGGCTGCCTTGATCAGAATCTCGAATCAAGTTTGTTGGTCACATATTCCTTGAGTTTCAATGGAAAAATTTTCTACTAAACACTCAATAACCTCGTTAAGGATTTCTGAGTCTGTTAAAGCCAATTGTTCTGTAGACGTGCTCCCCACGGCTTCTCCTAGAGGTAAAACAGGCACTTTTTTCAGCCAATATGCTATACACTACTTTCATCATTTCATTTTTTGAAACTTTTCAGAACAGTATAAGTATTAATTACAGTACGAGTATTCTATATTACTTTGCATTACGCAAGTGCTATTAGCGATCGCTCTTTGGAGAAAAACTTTTTGGTTTACTGATTATGGAAATTGGGACTGGGAATAAGTAAAAAGAGATTTTGATCTGAGCGTTGATTGTTAAATTTTAATAAAAATCCCCAAAATGATATTTTCTTCCCAATTTGTACATTTTTGAGAACGGTTACCATTTTCAGCAGAACGAGGATTCAGTGGTTACAGCCCCATATTTTTTGCTATAATATGGGCGTCCCTGGCTTTATCCTACCATTTTTTTTGTCATAATTTGTTGACATATTTATATAGTCTTTTTATGATATTTCTCACAAAGATTCCCGATTTCTGGAAAAAGCCTTGATTGTTAAATTTTCATAAAAATCCCAAAAATGATATTTTCTTCCCAATTTGTACATTTTTGAGAACGGTTACCATTTTCAGCAGAACGAGGATTCAGTGGTTACAGCCCCATATTTTTTGCTATAATATGGGCATCCCTGGGTTTACTCTGCCATATTTTTTGTCATGATTTGTTAACATAGTAATATATAGCAGCAAGCATAAGCATATAAATTAGGACATTTTTCTATTTTCTATTCCCTATTTTCTATTCCCTATTTTCTATTCCCTATTTTCTATTCCCTATTTTCTATTCCCTATTCCCCTTATTGAGTCACAATCAAAAATATTGTTTGAAATAAACCCACCACAACACCCAAAATACCGCCTAAATTTACAATAGCTTGCAACTCATTTTTGACAATTCTTTCAATAGCAGCTTCTAAATCGGCAGGTGGGGTTGCTTTAACCCGATTAATAATAACTTGGTCAATAGACAAAATTGGGATTGCCTGAGCTACAATTGCTTCTAAATCCTTCTCTAAATACCGCTCTAAAATCAGCGCTAATTCCTTACTAACCACTTCTAGAGAAGCATCCATCACCGCTGAGTTACTCAAGCGATTAACAAGCAATAAAGCAATACGATTCCAGTTAACAGAATCGCTTAATCCTTGTAGTAAATCGCTACCACTTGTTTGCAGATAATCGCGGACACTTTGTTGGGTGCTTTTTCGTAACTGCCTTACTGTAGTAATTGGCAAATTTTGTAAAGAGATATTTTGCAGTAATTTTTTGAGGCGATCGCGCATTCGCAATTCTTGAATTAATTCCTGTAATCTTTGATTGCTAGCCTCTTTTTCATCTAAACAATATGTCCGCAATCTAGTAAGAGTATTACGTAACCCAAACAGATTAGCTACCACCCAATAAGTTCCGCTAGTTTTTTCACGGAAGCTTTCATCAATAGTTTGAATTGTCTTATCTGTTAAAAAATCAATTATTGCCAATCGAATTGCATCCGCTGGTAAAATGACTTCCAAGAACCAATCAGCCACACGGGTAGCTTGTTCATCACTCAGTTGTAACTCTAGTAATACTCGGTCAAAAATTTGATTAATTTGTTCTACCAAAAAATCTTCTCGTCGTGCCAAAACTTTCAGCAGACGTGGTAAGGATTCTCCTAACAAATCCCGCAAAATTTCAGCGACAATCTTGGCTGTTTTTTGCTCTCTATCGGATTTTACCTGGTCAATTGCCATTTTCAACAACCAGAGAATTGCCCCTTGTACCCGTTCAGTTTCTAACAATCGCCGTGCTAGCTTTTGTATTTCCTCTGGTGTTAACAGGGAACCCATAATAGCATTGGAAATATTCTTCGCCAAACGTTCTTGGTTACGGGGAATTAATCCTGGAGTAAATGGAAGGCGACGTCCACCGATATAAAATGCTTGGTAAGGACGAAATAACATTTTGATGGCTATATCATTAGTAAAATAGCCAATAATTCCACCCGCAATTGGGGGAGTTACATAGAGCCAAAGATGAGACCAATCGAAACTCATTAGTCATTAGTTATTAGTCATTAGTTATTGGTAATTAAATAGCCATAATGAACTGCGTACACCAAGACGCTAAACCCGAACACCTAACCCCTATTTTCAAGACAAACCCCCACGAAAAAATCCCACAATCAAACATGAAAATAACTCTTACCTATTACCTATTTCCTATTCCCTGTTCCCCGTTCCCCGTTCCCCGTTCTCCGTTTCCCGTTCTCCGTTTCCCGTTCTCCGTTTCCCGTTCTCCGTTTCCCGTTCTCCGTTTCCCGTTCTCCGTTCCCTATTTTCAAGATAGGTAGGCACGAAAAACCGCTATGAAAGTAACGAAACATAAAATCACCCAAAACTCTCTTCCCTAGAGCAAAGCTGCCTACAGCAAAGCTTTACTTATCACTAGCACTCCCATCATACCGTTAGCAATGGGGTAATGAGTGGCAGATGCAAATCCAACTTGACGTGCTATTTGTACCTGCTTTTCTCCCGTGGGAAAACGGTCTAAACTGGGACTAATATATTCATATTCTGCCTTTAAACCCATTTGTTCTGCGGCAGGAACAACAAGATTATCCAAATACCACTGCTGAAAAGCTCTAGTCAGGGAGTTTTGGGGACGATGAAAGTCTAATATCGCCCCTTTTGCACCTGGCTTCAAAACCCGGTGTAGTTCTTTGAGACTAGCGGGAATATCTGTAACATTTCTTAAACCATAGCCCATAGTCGCAGCGTCAAATTGGTTATCTTCAAAGGGTAAATTCAGTACATCTGCTTCTACCCAGGTAATTGGGGGAGTGGGATACTGCTGTAGTGAACGTTGTTTAGCAATATCCAATTGTGCAGGAGAAAAATCTACTCCATACACCCGTCCTTTTATTGTTACCCGTCTTGCTAGTCGTAAGGCTAAATCCCCACTACCACAGCATAAATCTAGGCAAGAGTCTCCCGGATTCACCCTGCTCCATTTTACTGCCATTTCCTTCCATATGCGATGTTGTCCCAAACTTAACAAATCGTTCAGTTGGTCATAACAAGGAGCAATACGATCAAAAATAGCACGAATTTCCTTACTCATTAGTCATTACTCATTAGTCATTAGCATCAAGTATCAAGTATCAAGTATCAAATATCAAGTAAATAATCAATAAACAAACCATTTTCGATGCCACAAAACCCTACTATTTCACAACTAATAACTAATAAATTTAACAATAGTCTCTTGGTAAAGAGAACTTTATATCATTTTCTTTGCTCATTACTTATTACTTATTACTTATTATTACTTATTTAGGACTTACACAACTGGCATATTTTTTCTGTAGGGGAGGCAAAATGCGAGGACACTGTGTTGTTTTTCCAAAGTTGTAGCAAGTGTCCGGGTGTAGATTTTCTGACTGCATTATTGCCGTTGCGTGAGGCTACGAAAATATTTGAACCTAGGAATCAGGTTTGTAACCACTCTGCGAGAAGCCGCCTACTCTACCCTTCGGGAACGCTTTCAGCGAACGAGAACGACTGAGTCCCTTCGGGACACGCTACGCGAACGTCGAACGGCGTCTACACGCACCAATCACCGATTGTGACAATTATGTAAGTCCTGTTATAGCCTTTCTCAGTCTGGTGAAGTACATAGGACTTACGCAAGCGTCACAAAATTATGGTAACTGGCACACATACTTCAATTTGAAATAAAACTCTATGTTCCTTGATTTATAGGCATTATAGATAAATCACTACTATGTGACAGTTTTAGGGTAAATGTGCCAGTT